>CAIPBN010000220.1 GCA_903863315.1 uncultured Verrucomicrobiota bacterium
CCTTCGAGCCAATGGCTGAGAATCTGCCTGAGCTGCGGCACAATCTGGCGCTGGGGAAGGTTACTGACCGGGTCACGGTCGTTCCATGGGCGCTCTCGAACGTTGACTGCGAGGTGGATTTTCAAGTGGACGACGTGCAAAGCGCCTCGGGCGCGGTGAACTCAGTGTATAATGGCGAGGCCTGCCGCGCGCGCGCCGCCCTTGGCCTGCCGCCTAAGATCGAAAGGGTAAAAAGCCGGACAATCGACTCGATTTTGACGGCGGGAGAACTTCCCCCGCCAGATGTGCTGAAAATTGACGTCGAGGGAGCCGAGCGGATGCTGCTGGACGGCGGCGAGGCATTCTTCCGTCGTGCCAGCCCAAGACTGCTCATTGAGACGCACGGTCTGGGCGTTTCCAAGCAATGCCTGGAGTTCCTGTTCGACCACGGATACACCGTTGCCGCCAGGGTGCCCGCCCACTGGCACGCCGACGGTCACATGAAGCTCGATCGCTCCGTGCTCGGCCGCATGGTGGACCAGTATGACGCGCATTTTATAGCCGCAGCGAAACGTCCGGAGGATGTCCCGGACAAGCTCGACCTTGTAAACCTGTGAACTTCCTAAATTCCCAACCCGCATGATCTACTGGTTTCTTGATTTCTGCCGTTCGGCCACGCGTCGGCTGGGGGTGATGCGCCTGGTCAGCCCGCTGGTGCGCTCCGTGGAGAAGGGCATGCTCGGTCGCATGGGCAGCTATGAGGCGGTGGCCATTGCGCCGGACCAGACCCGGCTGACGGCCAGCAGTGGGATCGAACTGGTCATGGGACCGCCCGCCGAGTTCGCCCATCTGGCCCGCCTCGTTTATGAGCGGCCCATGCTCACAGCGGTGCTCAACGGACTGGGTCCCATCGCAAAGAATGCGGTGGCCTGGGATATCGGGGCCAACGCCGGCTTTTACTCCTCGGCCCTGGCCCGCCTCACTCTGCCCAACGGCCGGGTGTTCTGTTTTGAACCCGTGCCCGCCACATGCCGGCTGCTGGTGGAATCCCTGCGCGTGGCCGGGGCCGGAAATGCAACTGCGCACGCCATAGCCCTCAGCGACCGCGACGGTGAGGCTGACATGGCCTCTCGCGACGGAGAGAACACCACCCGTTCGCTCGAAGCCCAGGGCTCGGACGCGGTCCGAGTGGTCACAGCGAGGGCGGACACGCTGGTCGGCAACGCCCGGGTCCCCCAGCCCAACCTGATCAAGCTCGATGTGGAGGGGCACGAGATGAAGGCGTTGGCGGGCATGAGCCAGGTCCTGGCGCATCCGGATTGCCGGGCGCTGCTGTGTGAAATCCACTTCGGCATCCTCCATGACATTGGCGAGCGCCATGTGACCGAACGCCTCCACTGCCTGCTTGGAAAGGCCGGTTTTCGTTCCACGCGGTGGGTCTCGCGTTCGCACCTTCTGGCGCTGAAATAGCACAGCCCGGGAGGCATCCCAATGACTCTGACTGCGTGAGAATTCTCCACATGATGGCCTCCCTCGCCCCTCGGCACGGCGGGCCGACAGAGGCTGCCTTGGGCATGGTCCGGGCGCTGCGGCGTATCGGGGTGGATACCCGGTTGCTGAGCAGTGATGACGACTTGGGCGGACGGTTGGCCGTGCCGTTGAACCAGTGGGTGGAGCATGAGGGAGTGCCCGTGTTCTTTCTTCCGCGCGTGGCCAGTCGCCAGCACACGCTCATCGGGTTCACCTTCACCCCCGGCTTTTCAGCATGGTGCCGCGAACAATTGCGCGGGTTTGACTTCGCGCACATCCATACGGTGTTCTCGCACCCTGCCAATGTGGGCATGGCCGCCGCGCGGCGGCAGGGTGTGCCGTATGCGGTGCGGCCCCTTGGGCAGCTATGCGACTGGTCGCTGCGCCAGCGCGCCTGGATCAAGAGGCTACAGCTGGCGCTGGTCACGCGCCGCAATATAAACGGCGCGGCCTTCTTGCACGCCACCTCGGCAATGGAAGCCGAGGAGTCCATGCGCAATGGCTTCCGCTGCCCCGTGCTCATGCAACCCCACGGCCTTAATCTCCCGCCAGTCTGTCTTGACGCAAGGGCAACACTGCGGCGTGAACTGCGCCTGCCTGCCGACCGGACGCTGGCAATCTTTCTCTCCCGCCTGCATCCGAAGAAGGGGTTGGAAATTTTGTTCGAGGCTATGGCCTGCCAAGCGCACAAGGACTTCGATCTGATCGTGGCTGGCACAGGTGAAGCGTCCTACGTTGCATCACTTCATGCCCTGGTGGAGCGCCTCGGCCTGGCGGCGCGGATCCACTGGCACGGTTTTGTGACCGGCGATCCCAAGTGGCGCCTGCTGCAAGGCGGCGACCTGTTTGTGCTCCCGTCGCACTCGGAGAATTTTGGCATTGTGGTGGTCGAAGCGCTGGCTTGCGGCCTGCCCGTGATCGTTTCCACGGAAGTCGCCCTCGCTGCGGAAATCCGTTGCCACCGTCTGGGGCTGGTGGCTGCGCTTGCACCACAAGCAGTGGCCGACGCACTGGACCACCTCCTGAGC
>CAIPBN010000221.1 GCA_903863315.1 uncultured Verrucomicrobiota bacterium
CCGACCGCCTCGCGCCGCTTCGCGCCCTGCAAGCCGTAGGCCCTCGCGTAGAAGTCGAGATACTCGTGGACGGTCACGTCGTTGTGCGCGGGCAGCGAGTCCGGCACGTAGCCGACGCTGCGGCGCGCATACTCGGGTTCCTCGCGGACGGAAATGCCGTTGATGAGCACGTCGCCTTCGGTCGGCTCCTCCAGCGTGGCGATGACGCGCATGGTGGTCGTCTTGCCCGCGCCGTTCGGCCCGACGAAGCCGAAGACATGGCCGTTGTCGAAGGAGAACGTGAAGTTGTCCACGGCGATGGTCTTGCCGAAGCGTTTGTGAAGTCCGCGAACTTGGACTTTCATTTCACGTCCTCCGGGGCGAGCACGCCGATGATGGTTTGACGGGCGCGGTATTTGCCGGGTTTGGCGAGGCCGGTTTCGATGAAGGGGGCTTCTGCGAGGACGGCGAGGTAGGTGTTGGGGCGAATCTGACCCGCCGTGTTGTTCATCAACGCATCATGCGCCGCGACCCATGAGCCTTGATAGAGCGCGGACAACAAAGTTGTCGCACCGAACGGGTCGCCCTTCTCAGTCTGCAACGGCACATTCAGCCCCGCCTTTAAGCCCTCGCCTTTGAACAACCGCCCCTTGTCATCGCGCAGCCAGAGCAACTGGATATCCGCTCCCAGGCCATTGACCACCGTCACTCGCCCGTCCGGCAGCTTCTGCACTGTGATGCGCTCGCGGCGGGTCTCGGACTTGCGCAGCGCGAAGTGCGCCGGGACGCGTGCCGTGATCCAGCCGCGCGTGAGGTGCTGCGACTGCGACAGCTCCAGCTCGCGCGAGTTGCCACCGTTGTAATTGTTTACATCCACAAGCGGCGTGACCTCCGTGTCGTGGCTGTAGCGGAGGCCGTCGCCTGGCGTGAGTGGCGTGTAGAAGGCCTGCCGCGCGAGCGTCGTGGCACGGTGCGAAACCTGGTCGAGGACAGTCACGGCCTCCGTGCGGGTGGTGGGCGTGATGCCTTCGCTGACGAGCGAGTAGCCAAAGATAATGGCGCAGGTGATGAAGGAAATGAGCGGGATGGTCCAGAGCATGGCGGTGCGACGGTTGGCGCGGGCACAGAAGAAGATGTTCAACGGCCCGACCACGAGGATGAAGGCGAGCATGAGGAACACGATTCCACGCACGGGAATGCGGGCGTCCTCGATGACGGGGAACTCGCTGTTGGCGTTGCCCTCGTTGGGCATGGATTGCCAAGGCAGGCCGCAGTCGCGGGCGAGTTCACGCATCGCGTCCACGTGCGCGCGCTCCAAGCCGGCGATGCTACCGGCTCCAGTCAGCAGCACCTGGCCAAACCCCGCATTGAACCGACCCGGACTGCTGCTCCGGGATGATGTGCTCTTCTGCCATGCCGCGCTCTGCCACGCCTTCGGCAACTCCGTCAGCCCCAGCACGGCCAACCCGCCGCCAGCCTCTACGTAACTCCACAGCGCGCTCTGCTGTGCGGCTGCCATCGCCGCGAGGTCGGTGCGGGAGAGCACCACGAGGTCGAACGCCGTGAACGCCAGCCACGACTCGCTCCAGCCGCTGGCCTCCAATTCGCTGCGCAGCACCGTCGGGCCTTGATAAGTCGAAGCGGGGGAACTACCGCCCGCCCGCGTTGCGTAGGTGCTGCTGGCCCGCGCATCCGTCGCATAGCTGGAAGTCGATCCGTCAGACAGCTCCACCGCGTCCACACTGACCTGGCCACCGGCAGATGATGCGTCCACGTTCAGACGGACTGTCTGGACTGCGTTGGTCAATGCGGGCAGCGGGACTTGCAATTCGCTGATGGTCAAGTTGCGGTTCGCGTTGTTGGTGATCGTGAGGGTGGCCAGCTCGGCCCCAGCCGCGTCCTTGAGCACCACCGTCTTGAACGCCTGGTCCCAGCCCAGTTTGTGAATCCGCAGGAACTTGGGATTTGAACGCGCAGGTTTGAAATCCACCTCCAACCACTCCCAGCCGACACGGCCCGTGCGGTCGGGCGTCCAGGCACGCTGGTTCATTCCGCCCGACCTGGCCGGGACGTCCGGGGCGCGGGTGGCTTGCTCCGGTGAATACCAGCCTGTAGGGCCCGTGTAAGCCACACCGCCGCGAAACGCCTTGTCCAAGTCGTCGCTGTTCAAGCTGCGACTCACCAGCACGCAGCGCGGGCCGCCGGGGATGGCCGTGTTGCGCTGCATGTGCTGGTTGTTGCCGCCGCGCGGGATGGCCCCGCGATAGCGACCGTCCACGATGACATCCACCTGGTTGTCGCCGTTGAGCAGGAGCGGCGGCTGCCATAGCGTGACGTTCACCGTCGCGCCGGGGCTGACGGTGACGGTGCGCTCGACGCGGCGGAGGTTGTTGCCCCAACCGTGGGCCGTGTGCGGCGTGGCGAGCGTGACCTTGCGCGTGCGGTCGGCAGACTGGTTTTCCACCGCAAAACGCATCTCGACATAGCCGTGATAGGTCTGGCCTTGGAAGAATACCTGCGGCGAAACATAGATGTCGTCGAAGCGTTCGGCGGCGCGAACAGCGGGCAAGGCAAAGACGACAACCGCAAACACGAGCCCGCGAACAAATCGCTCGGCGACGTTGTGAGACCAGCCACTCCTTGCGATGACATCGGCCATTCGGCGTGTTGGGTTTGTGGGCGTATTGAGCCGGAAAAAGTCCGGCAGGGTCAATCAGAAGTTAAGCGCACCGCCGGCGGCGGAGGCGCGGTTAGATTCTCCCGGTATCTGACTTTGAAAGCGCCAGGTTCCGAGCGCGGAAGCGTTGCGCGTCTGCCCTGAAGCAGGACAGCTCCCTGCTACTTCCGGTTCTTGCTCCGAGCCTGTTCCAGCAGCCACGCGTAAAGCGCATCGGTGGCGTAGGCGTCGTCCCAGCAGTTGTGGCCCACGCCGGGATACTCGGTGTATTTGGCGTTCGCTCCGGCCTTGGTGAGGGCCTCGTGCATGGCGCGGTTGGCCTGCACGGTCTCGGTGCGATCCTTGTCACCGCAGAAATTCCAGATGGGCAGGCGGGCGGCGGCAAACTGCGCGGCGGTGGCCGGGTCGGGACGGGAGCACATTGGGACGATGGCCGCCCAGGCAGAAGGGTCCTTTGCCGCGAGGCTCCAAGTGCCGCTGCCCCCCATGGAAAGGCCGGTCAGATACACGCGATCAGGATCGGTGCCGAACTCCTTTTGCGTCTGGCGCAACATGGCCATCGCCCACTGCGCGTCTGGACCGTCCGCGAGCCAGTTCGAACCGGTGCGGCACTGTGGGATGATGGTGACGAAGGGGAACGAGGGCTTCCGCTTCCAGATGGCCGGGCCAAGCCCGACCATGATTTGGTCAATGTTGTTCGCGCCGCGCTCCCCCGCGCCGTGGAGGAAGAGCAGCACCGGCGGCTGGCTGCCGGGCTCAAACTTGGCTGGCACATAGATAACAAACGGATGCTGCCGGCCTTCCGCATCAGTCAGGGTGCGTTGCTGAAACCCGCGGACCAGTGGTTCAGCCGCTGAAAGTGAGACGGCGGCAAACAGCAGGGCAAAGGCAAGAGCACGCAAACTGAAATGGTTCATGCGCCGAAGCTAGTCGGCGGCCCTCCCGAGGCAAGCGGGAACTCGTCCGTTGGGGTGATTGTTCGCCAGACCTCAAGATTTCTTGCGAATCTGCTTCGGAACCAGCCACCGGCATGCCACAGTGCTGTTCCGATGCCTGCTCAACAATCGCCCCCGTCTTCCGCGCTCGTCTTGGTCACCGGTCAGATCTGGGAAATGCCGAACTCCAGCCTCCGCATTGGGCTAATCGGCAAGACGCTGGTCCACTACAAGCACTACAAGGGCACCTGCCCTCGCGCCTCGCTCTCGCTGGCCAGCAAGACGGTGCTCTCGGAGTATCTGGTGAAGAACAAGGCCGTGCTGGCCGCGCCGCAACCGGCGACGCGGACCAGGACGCGCACTTCATCGCGGACGGTTACTGCTTAAGCAGCTCGGTGACACGCTGGTCCAGCTTCTCCTGAAGCTTCGTGCCAACCTCGCGCTCTTTCTTCGCCACGAAGATCGCGGCGGCGTTTTCAAATTCTCCGGCGGGCTTCAAGAAGGCCTTCACGTCCTCGGCATAAGCGGCGGAGAGCAGCGCGTCGAGGGACTTGCCTGATTTCGTGGCCTGGGCGGCCAACTGTTCCCGCTGACGAAGGGAAAGCTTGGCGGTGGCCTGAAGGGACTTGCCCTGCCCGGCATCAAAGCGCACCCGCACGCTGCCCGCTCCGGGAATCTCCAGCCACGCCGCCTCGGCTTTCTTGAGCTGCGCGGCATCCAGGCCGAAGGCCTGCAACACGCCGCGCGCCATCATCTGGTCGCCCGCCGGAGCCATGTGGACGCCGTCGGAAGTGAGCTGGCGGCCCGGCTTGCCGGTGGTGTTGGGGTGCGCCTTGAGGAAGGTGGCGAACTGCGTGTAGAGGTCGGCGAGCGGAGCCTTGCGCTCCTTGGCGAGGTTGCGGAGGAAATCGTTGTAGGTCTCCAGCTTCTTGTTGTTGTCGCCGTCCAGCTCCTCATTGATGACCGTCGCGGTCAGCACGACCACCTTGGTGCCCGCCGCCTGGCACTGGTCCAAAATGGCCGTGATGTTGGTCTTGTATTGGTCGAGCGGAATGCCGCGCGCGCCGTGCCACACATCGTTCACGCCGCAGCTCAGGGTCATCCAGTCGGGCTTCTTGTCGAGTGCGTCGCGTTTGAGCCGGGCGAGCATCTGGTCGGATTTGTGGCCGCCAATGCCGGCGGGGATGGGCGTGATCGTCACGCCGTTGGCCTCAAGACCAGCAACCACCAAGCGCACGTAGCCGCCCGGATTGCCCCAGCCGCCAGCGGTGATGGAATCCCCCATGAAGGCGATCGTCTGGCCGCTCTTGGGCAGTATCTCCGCCTGCGCAATGGCGGCGGCAGTCAGGGACGCGACGGTGACAACAAGCAAGGTGAGGCGACGAAGGAGCATGGTTAGTAAGTGCAGTTGGTCAAAGGACAGGGCGAATTAGTTCTCGCGACGGCCCGGGATGCAAGACAAAGCCTGAGTTCCACACCAAACCTCGATGCTTTTTTGCAACGCTCCAACCGTGCAGAGCAGTGTCAGCTCAAGGCCCGTTGGAATACCTTGGTGTAAGCCTCCGTCGTCCGGCTCCAGGAAAAATCCGCTGTCATGCCGTTGTGCCGCATGGCGGCCAGCAGCTCGGGCGTCTGGTAGAGCACGATGGCCTTGCGGATGGCCGTGGCGAGGGCGCGGGTTCTCAGCTCAGTGAACTTGATGCCGTCCGCGTGCTCGGGATCGTCGGTCAAATCCACCACCGAGTCGTCCAGACCGCCGGTGCGGCGCACTATGGGAATCGCGCCGTAGCGCAGCGAATACATCTGGTTCAGGCCGCAGGGCTCAAAGCGTGAGGGCATCACGAAAAAGTCGCAGCCGGCTTCAATCCGATGCGAGAGCGCGTGGTCGTAACCGATCCGTGCCACCACCTTGGTGGGATGCCGGTTCGCCAGCCGTTGATAGCCAGCTTGGAGGGCGGGGTCGCCGCTGCCCAGCAGGGCGAACTGAATGTCAGTCGCCAGCATTTCCTCCAACGCGGCCAGCAGCAGGTCCATGCCCTTCTGGTCCGCCAGCCGGGTGACGGTGGCGAACAACGGCACGTCTGCCCGCGCGGGGAGTCCGAGTTCGCGTTGCAAGTCGTGCTTGTTCTGCGCCTTGCCCGCCATCTTGCGGAAGGAATACGCGTGGCGGAGATGGATGTTCCGATGCGTGTTCCACTCGTCGTAATCCACGCCGTTCAAGATGCCGGCGAGGCGGCTCTGTCGAGCGCGCAGGACGTCGTCCAGGCCGCAGCCGTAAGCCTCCGTGCAAATCTCGCGGGCATAGCGCGGGCTGACCGTCGTGAGAAAGTCCGCGTAGTTGATGGCCGCCTTGAGGCAGTTCACGTCCTCGAAATACTCAACGCCCGCCGGGGTGAAATGATTCCGGGGCAGCCCTGTCAGCGCAAACGTGGCCCCGGCGAACCGCCCTTGATACGCCAGGTTGTGGATGGTCATCACGCTCCGCGGGGCATGCCAACCAGTCGAATGCTGCTCGTGCTGCAACAGGACCGGCACCAGGCCCACCGGCCAGTCGTGAACGTGGACAATGTCCGGCCGGCCCCAAGGATGATACCGTGCGAGGTGGACGACAGCCTTGGAGAAGAAGATGAAGCGCTGGGGATTGTCCAGATACTCCGAGTTGTTCTCCCCGTAGAGCGCGAGCCGGTGGAAGAACTCGCGCTGATCCACGAAGAGCACCGTGAGCCGTGGTCCGAGCCTCAACTCCATGACACCCGCCTGCACGCGCGTCGCGCCCAGCGGCACGTCCACGCGATACTCCGTCGGCTGGATATTGGTGAAGCGCTCGCGGATGCCGCGATACAACGGCGTGACGATGGCGACCTCGTGGCCGGCGGCAGCCAGCGCCTTGCCCAGCGCACCGACCATGTCCGCGAGCCCGCCCGTCTTGGAGAACGGGTGGACTTCGCTGCTGGCCAGGAGGATTTTCATTCTGAGGAAACCACGAATGAACACGAATGAACACGAATGCAAAGTGGCCCTGAAGGACCTCCCGATTCATGTCTATTCGTGTCCATTCGTGGTCAAGGCTTAAGCCGTGATTTTTTCCGCGCC
>CAIPBN010000222.1 GCA_903863315.1 uncultured Verrucomicrobiota bacterium
ACGTGGACGCTGACGAGCTCGCCCTTGATGGCCTTGACGGCCTGCGCGCCGGCGTCGGTGGCGGCCTTCACGGCGGCCACATCGCCGACGATGACGGCGGTGACGAGCGCGTTGCCGACCTGGGTCATCGGGCCGGCGAGTTCGACGTTCGCGGCCTTGAGCATCGCGTCGGTCGCTTCGACGAGCGCGACGAGCCCGCGGGTTTCAATCATGCCAATTGCTTGTTGTGCCATAGTTTTGCTGGGGTTTGTTGTTGGAAGTTGTTGGGAATGAAAATCAGGGTCTGGCCTCGATCAGCCGCTTGGATTCGCGCGCGACGACGAGTTCTTCGTTGGTGGGAATCACGAGCACTTTCACGCGTGAATGGTCGGCGCTGATGATGCCCTCGGTGGCCCGCACGGCGGCGTTCTTCACCGGGTCGAGGATGATGCCAAGCTGGTCGAGGTCCGCGCAGATGGCGGCGCGCAATTCCGCGCGGTTCTCACCAATGCCGGCGGTGAACACGAGCGCATCCGCCCCGTTGAGCTGGAAAAAGTAGCCGCCGATCCAGCGGCGGGCTTCGCTGACAAACACATCGATCGCGAGCTGCGCGTTCGGGTTGCCCTTGGCGGCGGCTTCCTGGATGTCGCGGATGTCGTTGGACACGCCGCTGAGGCCCTTGAGTCCGCCTTCCTTCGAGAGCTGGCGCTGTGCCTCCTCGACGGAGATCCCAAGCGTTTTCACCGCATACGGCAGCGCTTCGGCGTCGAGATCGCCGACGCGGTTGTTGTGCGGCAAACCGGACTGGGGGCTCATGCCCAGGCTGTTGCCGATGGCGACGCCGTTGCGGATGCCGGTGATGCTGGAGCTGCCGCCGAGGTGGCAGGAAATCACGCGCAGCGCAGGCTGGTTCACCACCGTGGCACCACCGTCCACGTAGAGATTCTGTGCGCGGCGTGCGACGTCATCGCGTCCGAGCAACTGGGCGCTGCGCTCCGCGATGAACTTGTGGCTCGCCCCGTGAAAGCCCCAGCGGCGCACCCCGATGTCATGCCACGCCTGTGGCACGCCGTAGCGCATCATGGCGGGCGGCGCGAACTGGTAGAACGCCGTCTCGAACAGGCCGACGAGCGGCACGCCCGGCAGACGCTGCCCGAACAGGCGTATGCCGGTGATGTAGGGCGGGTTGTGCGCCGGTGCGAGGCCGTTGTAAGCCTCCATGGCCGCGAGCACGCGGTCATCCAGCCGCACGCAGCCCGTCACGTCCTTCGCGATGACGGTCTTGAAACCAACCGCCGCCAGATCGCGTTCCGACTGGATGTGGCCCGCCTCCCGCAACTGCGCGAGGCAATCCTCAATCGCCTTGGGATAATCGGTCACCCGCTCGAAACCGCCCTTGTGGAGGAGCTTCTCGGCGCTGTTCGAGAAGTCGAACAAGCGCCACTTGAGCGAGGTCGAGCCGAGGTTGGCAATGAGGATTTTCAAGCGGGAGCCGGAAGTCACGAGTCAAAACCGCGAAGCCGAGAGCCTTCTGGCTCCTGACTTCCCAATTCTGACTACTTAATCATTGAAGCCACTTGCCGAGGCCGCTCAGGCCATCGTGCGGCCGGGGAATCACCTGCACGCTGACGATGGAGCCGACCTGTGAGGCGGCGGCCGCACCGGCGTCCACGGCGGCCTTCACGCTGGCGACATCGCCACGGAAGAAGGCGGTGACGTAGCCAGAGCCGACCTTTTCCCAGCCGGTGAAGGTGACGTTGGCGGACTTCAGAGCGGCGTCGGTCGCTTCGAAAAGCGCGCACAGCCCCTTGCATTCAATCATTCCAATCGCTTGTTGAGCCATAAATGAGTTCGAGTTGGTGGTTGGTCGGGTGGAAAGTTACTTCTTAACGGCAGGAGGCGCATCGGCCAGGAAGCCTTTGACGAGGTCCTCGTGCGGGCGGGCCAAGACATGGGCGGCGACGAGCTCGCCAACCTTGCCGGCAGCCTTGGAGCCGGCATCCACGGCGGCCTTGACGCTGGCGACATCGCCGCGGCAGATGACGGTGATGAGGCCGCCGCCGATGGGGATGGTCTTGGAGATGGTGACGTTGGCGGCCTTGGCCATGGCGTCGGTTGCCTCGACGTTGCCGGTGTAGCCCTTGGTTTCGATCATGCCGATTGCTTCGCTCATATGTGTTCTGTCGTTTGAGTTTGGGTTGAAACTACTTGATTAGCTGGCACGGGGTGTTGGGTTGCAGGTTGCATGCATTGCCCTCGTCGGTGTCAATGTGCACCTCCAGCTTGAAGCTCGGATCCACGCGGACGAGCATCTCGTCCAACGTCAGCCCGCAGGGGCCGCCAATCTTCAAGCCCATCATGTCGCCCGCTTTGACCCCGTAAAATTCCGCGTCCATCGGGTGCATGTGCACATGCCGTGCGGCACGAATGACGCCTTGTTGCATCTCGAAAAAGCCGGCCGGCCCCATCAACATGCAGCCCGGAGTGCCCTTGATGTTGCCGGAACTGCGGAGCGGGAGATCAAACCCAAGGGCGATGCCGTCGGTGTAGGCCAGCTCGATCTGATTCAAATTCCGGCAGGGACCCAGGATGCGCAGGTTGGAAATGACACGGCTGCGCGGCCCGATGAGGGTAACTGTTTCCTTGGCCGCGAACTGGCCATCCATGTAGAGCCACTTGTGGACTTTGAGCTGATAGCCTTTGCCAAACAGGGCTTCAACAGCTTCCGGCGTGAGATGGCAATGCCGGGCGCTGACGTTCACCACCAGCGGACTGGGCGCAGTGGCAGCTCGTGGGAGCGGCTTGCCCAGTCGTTGATAAACCGCCTGCCGAACCATGTGTTCGACGACAGCCCGGTGTGGCTTTGGAGCCAAATCAGTCATACTTGGGCGTGAGATTGATAGTTTATGAAAAATTGTCAAACAGTTTCTTGCAATATCTTCCAAAATCTATCACACCTGTAACAGATGACAGCCGATGAGCGCCAGCAGCGGATTGAGGAGCACCTGCAGAAGGTGGAATTCGCCTCGCTGGATGAGCTTTCCGAATTGCTGGATACCTCGGTTTCCACGGTCCGGCGGGATGTCACCTTGCTGGCGTCGAAAGGCAGCATCCGCCGCACTCACGGGGGAGCCCGGCTGGCTGACCCGAAGTCCGATGAGTTCACTTTCAGCAGCCGGGACACGCACCAGTTGGAGCAGAAGGAGGCCATTGCCGAGGCCTGCGCCCGCTTGGTCGCTCCGAACCAGACCGTGATCATCGACGCTGGCACGACTTGCTACCACGTCGCCCGGCATTTGGAGGCCAAAACACCGCAGGTCATCACCAATTCCCTGCCGGTGGCCAATTTGTATTCCACGTCCAACCGGCTGGAGGTCGTCGTCACTGGCGGGGTCATCTACCCGCGATTGGGCGTGCTGGTGGGGCCGCTTGCGGTCGAGGCGTTCGCCAAAGTCCGGGCCGACGTGGCCATTCTGAGCTGCGGGGGCATCACCGCCGAGGGCATCACCAATTCCCATGGCCTGCTAATCGAAATCCAGCGCGCCATGATCAACGCAGCCCGCCGGGTCGTTTTCTGCATCGATTCCTCCAAGATCGGCCGGCAGTCGATTTCGAAGTTATGCGACTTGGAGGTGATCGATGTGGTGGTGACGGATCATCAGGCCCCGCCGGACTTTCTGGCCATGCTGGCACAACACAACATCCGCGTGGTGCTGCCCGGCACCGAGAGCATTGAGCCATTGAGCGAAGTTACGACCGATGCGCCCATGCCCTTGGAGGCCATCCCCGACCGCCCCCGCTGGAGCGATGACATGCCGGTGCATGTGTTGTAGTTCTAAGCCGGTGGTAGCTGCCCGCTTTTGTTGGCGGCCATGGTTGGGCGCTCACGGTTTGCGGTTGACGCCATTCACGACCAGCGGCACTAACACGCCGCACGCCAGCTCCTGATCATTCAACCCCTGATTCATCCATGCAACTCAACGGCAAAGTCGGCTTGGTCACCGGTGGCACGCGGGGCATTGGCGCGGCGGCGGCGATTGCCTTGGCCCGCGAGGGCGCGGATGTCGCCATCATTGGGCGCGGCGAAGATGAGGACGTGCGGCAGACCCGCGCGGCCATTCAAGCCTTGGGCCGCCGCTGCGAATTGATCCTCGCTGACTGCGCCAAGCCCGACGAGGCCGCGCGCTGCGCTGCGGAAACCGTGCAGCGACTCGGCGGCGTGGATGTGCTCATTCACTCCGCCGGCGGTCCGGTGAACGGCGGGCTGTTTGAGCTGACACCCGAGGCATGGCATGGTGCGTTTGACATCCATGTTCATGCGATTTTCTACCTGTGCCGCGCGGTCATTCCGCACATGAAGCCGAAGCGCGAGGGGGCCATCATCCTCATTTCCTCGACCGCCGGCAAACTGGCCACGCCCAGCCATATCGCCTATCAGGCCGTGAAGGGTGCGATTCCGCACATCACCCGCGGGCTCGCGCGCGAGTTCGCGCCCGAGAACATCCGCGTCAACTGCGTCGCTCCCGGCGTCATCCGGACTCGCTTCCACGAAATGATGTCGGCCGAGCAGAAGAAGCTGAACTTGGAGCAGCGCATTCCACTCAAGCGCGAAGGCACGCCCGAGCAAGTCGCGGAAGTCATCCTCACGCTCGTGAAGAACGACTACATCACCGGCGACACCGTGACGATTGATGGCGGACTGACGATGCGGATTGCTTGAGCCGCCGGGCGGTGCTTGCTAATTCGCGGCACTGGTTATCCGCCGTCAGCCTAATCCCCCGCACTGGAACTGCCTTCTGCTGGCAACTTTGCCCCTTGAAAAATGGTCCGGTTCTCGCATTCTCCGCGCACCGCCATATCCGTGAAGTGCGGAAAGCCGGCCCCTATTGCAACGCAACGTCCAGCCAGCATGAGCGAGTCAGGCTACGCCGCCGCCGCCATTCCACATCCGCAATCACCGCTGCTCACGGCGTTGTTGCGCGATGTCTCCCGCTCCTTCTATCTCACCCTGCGCGTGCTCCCCGTGGCCGTGCGGCCGCAAATCGGGCTCGCCTACCTGCTGGCCCGGGCGACCGACACCATCGCTGACACGGAACTGGTTCCGGTGGCCGAGCGGCTCAGCTCCTTGCAAATGCTGCGTGAGCGCATTGCCGGCACGCGGCTCATCCCGGTCAACTTCGGCACGTTGGCCGAACGACAAAGCGTTCCTGGTGAACGCATGCTCCTTGAGCGCGTGGAGGAGGCGCTTGGCGTGTTCCAACGCTTCACTTATTCCGATCAGCAGCGCATTCGCGAAGTGTTGCAGACTATCACCAGCGGGCAGGAGCTTGACCTCACCCGTTTCCATGGCGCGTCGGAGCGGGCCATCGCCGCGCTGCACACGGAAACCGAGCTGGATGACTACACGTATCGCGTCGCCGGCTGCGTCGGCGAATACTGGACCCGCATTTGCCGCGCCCACCTTTTCCCCGGCACGCCGTTGGATGAAGCCAAGCTGCTGCACGACGGCGTGCGCTTTGGCAAGGGGCTGCAACTCGTCAACATCCTGCGCGACCTGCCTCGTGATCTTCGTCAAGGCCGTTGCTACCTTCCGGAGGAACGTTTGCTGGCCATCGGCCTGCGTCCGGCCGACTTGCTCGACCCGGCCAATGAGCCCGAGTTTCGCGCGCTTTATCATTGCTACCTCGACAAGGCCCAGGCCCATCTCGCTGCGGGCTGGGAATACACCAACGCCCTGCCGCGCCGTTTCCTGCGCGTCCGTCTGGCCTGCGCCTGGCCTGTGTTGATCGGGGTCAAGACCATCGAGAAACTTCGCACCGCCAACGTCCTGGATCCCCGGCTCACCCTGAAAGCCACGCGCGGCGAGGTGCGCGGCATCATCGCCCGCACCGTGCTCCGTTACCCGTGGCCAAAGTATTGGCAGCAGCTCTTTCCCGCTCCAGATGGGCGGAATTCAAGTTGATTCACCCCGCCCTTTCGTTACAACCTACCCCCTATGCAGCTTTTCAAATTGACCGTCCTTGCCATCCTGCTTGCCGGCAGCCTGTGCTTTGCGCCGATCCTTACCCGCGCCGCCGATCCCAAAGCCAAAGCCACCGCTCCAGCCGATCAAGACGCCCAAAAGGAAGCCGCCGCCCGCGCCAAGGCGGAAGCCATCATCCGCTCAGAAAACGAACGCAAGGCCAAAGCCGAGGCCGCTGCCGCCCAACGCGCCAAGATCGAGGCGGACAAAAAGGCCCAGTCGGAAGCTGCCGCCAAGGCCGAGGCCACGCGCAAAGCCAAGCTCGAAGCCGACCGTCAGGCGAAATCACAAGCGGAAGCTGCCACCAAGGCCAAGGCTGACGCTGAGAAGAAAGCCAAGGCCGATGCCGAGGCCCGTCGCCTCGCCGATCTTCAAGCTGCCAAGCAAGCCGAGGAAGCCAAGCGCGCGGCGGAACAGACCGCCCGCAAAGCCGATCCCGCCGGTTGGGCTGCCCGTGCCAAGTCCGACGCCCAAGCCGCTGCCGCTGATGCCGCCCGCGCCGCCGCCGAGGCCCAGGCCGCTCAAGCCGCGCAGAAGAATGCCGCCGACGCGGTGCAGCGTGCGCAAGCCGCCGAAGCGCAGGCCGACAACGATCTCGACAAAGCCCGCTTCACCGCCAACCGCGAGGCCAGCGCCTTGAAGTTCGCGCAGGCGGCCGCCAAGTCCGCCGCCGCCGCGCTCGCCAGCACGGAAGCCGAGACCAAGGCCAAGGCCGAAGCCGATGCCCGCCGGCATCTCCAAGCCGCTGATGCCCTCGCCAAGACCAAAGCCGCTGCTGAAGCCACTGCCAAGGCCAAAGCCGACGCGGCGGCCACTGCCCAGGCTGAAGCCAACCGCCTCGCCCAAGCCGAGGCCCGTGCCCAGACCGAGGCCCAGGCCGCCGCCACCCGCGCCACCCGAGCTGCGGCTGCCGCCAAGGCCAGCACCGCCTCCATCACCGAGCTTGAAGCCGCCCTCGTCGCCGCCAACAAAAGCGCGAGCGACGCCATCCGCGCCAAGGAAGGTTATGCCGCGGCCGTGAAGAACAAGCCCGAGCGCGAAGCCCAGGCCGCCCTCCAGGCCGCGACCGTTTACGCCGAGACCGCGTCTCGCAACGCCCGCGCCGCTCAGGACCGCCTCAACGCCGCCAAGGCCGCCGCCAAAGCCGCCGCTGACGCGGCCAAAACCGCTCAAGGTTCCGCTGATGCAGCGAACAAATCCCTCTCTGAAGCCAGCAGTCAGGCAGCGAGTGCCAAGCGCAACGCGGAGTCCACCGCCAAAGCCGCGACCGAGGCCCGCGCCGCAGCGGATGCCGAGACCGGCAAAGTCGCAAAGGCGAGCGAAGCTCTCAACCAGTCCAAGCTCGCCAGCCAGAACGCCCTGAAAGCGAAGGCCGACGCGCTTGCCGCCGCCCAAGCCAGTGAGCAAGCCCACGCCCGGACCGAGGAACAGGCCCGCAATGCTGTTCGCAACGCCGAGGCCGCCCTGCAAAAAGCCACTGCCGAACTCGCCAACGCCCGCCAGGTTGCGGCGGCTGCCACCACCACTGCGCGGCAGAAAGCCGAAGTCGCCCAGCTCGCCAAGAACCTTGCCAATCAGAAGGCCGGCGTCGAAGCCGAGGCCGTCCAGGCTGCCAATGCCGCTGCGGAAGCCGCCAAGGCCAAAGCCGTCGCCGAGGCCAAGGCCAGAGCCGAGCAGGAAGCGAAAGCCAAGGCCGAAGCAGAGAAGAAAGCCAAACTCGAAGCCGAAGCCCGAGCCGAAGCCGAGCGGCTCGCCAAAGTGGCGGCAGAGAAGCAAGCCGCTGCCGAAGCCAAAGCCCGTCTTGACGCTGAAAAGAAAATGAAGGCCGAGGCCGAAGCGAAAGCCGCCGCCGAACGCCAGGCCAAGCTGGAAGCCGAACGCCGCATGAAGGCGGAAGCGGATGCCAAAGCCGCTGCCGAGCGCAAGGCCCGCGAGGAGGCGGAAAAGAAGGCCGCTGCTGACGCCCAGGCCGCCAAACGCGCCCAAGCTATGGAGGCTGCCGCCAAGCAAAAGGCCGCCGAGGAAGCCGCCCGCAAAGCCGAGCTTGATCAAAAAGCCCAGGCCGAGGCCGCCAAGAAAGCCAAACTCGAAGCCGAGAAGCGGGCGGAAGCTGAGCGGCTGGCCAAAATTGAAGCGGACAAGAAAGCCGCCGCCGAGGCCAAGACCAAACTGGAAGCGGAAAAGAAAGCCCGCGCCGAAGCCGAACGCCTCGCCAAAATCGAAGCCGACCAGAAAGCCCTTGCAGCAAAGGCCAAGATGGAGGCCGACCTCAAGGCCAAGTCTGAAGCTGCCCGTTTGGCCCAGGAGGAAGCCGAAAAGGCCAAGGCCATGAGCCTCGCCAAACAAAAAGCCGACAAGGAGGCGAAGCTGGCGGCCGAAAAGAAGGCGGAAGCAGATCGTTTGGCCAAGCTGGAGTCTGACCGGCGGGCTGCCATCCAAGCCAAAGCCAAAATGGAGGCGGACAAGCAGGCAAAAATCGAAGCTGAACGTCAGGCGAAACTGGCCGCTGAACGTGCCGCCATGAGCGAGGCCCAGCGCCAGGCAGCCGATGCCAAGGCCAAGATCGACTCGGAGAAGAAAGCCCGCGCCGAAGCCGAACGGCAGGCCAAGATGCAGGCTGAACAAGCCGCCAAGGCCGAGGCCGAGCGCAAGTTGGCTGAGGCGAAGGCCAAGGCGGAAGCTGCCAAGAAGACTGAGGCCGAGCGTTTGGCCAAAATCGAAGCCGACAAGAAAGCCGCTGCTGCCGCCAAGGCGAAGCTCGACGCGGAGAAAAAGATGCAGGCCGAGCAGGCCGCCAAGGCTGAAGCTGCCCGCAAGGCTACGGCCGCCAAGGCGATGGAAGAGCTCGCCAAGAAAACCGAAGCCGAGCGGCTGGCGAAAATCGAGTCGGACAAGAAGGCCGCCGCCGAGGCCAAGGCCAAGTTGGAAATTGAAAAGAAGGCCGAGGCTGAGCGTCTCGCGAAAATGGCGGCGGACAAGCAGGCCCGCGAAGAAGCCGAGGCCAAGGCTAGGGCCGAACTGAAGCTCCGCGAAGCCGCCGAACGCAAGGCTGCCGAGGAGGCCGCCGCCTTGCGCAAGCTGCAGGAAGCGGAAGCCGCCAACCGGGCGAAACTCTCCGCTGAAACCGCCCGCCAAGCCAAGGCCGCTGCGGACGCCCGGATGGAGACCCTCCGTCAGGCACAGTTGGAAGCCGCCCGTCAGGCGGAAGCGCAGATCAAGCTCAAGGCGGAGCTGGAGAAAAAGACTCTGGCCGATGCGGAGCGCAACGCCAAGTTGCAGGCCGAGATGGAACTCAAGCAGCGTGAAGCTCAGGCGGTTCTGCAGCGCAAGGCGGCAGAGGAAGCCGAAGCCCGTGCCAAGGCGGAAGCACGCATCCGCCTGGAGGCCGAGCGCAAGGCCAAGGCGGAGAACGAGGCTGTCATGAAGGCTGCTTTGAAGGCAGCGGAAGATTCGGCCCGCGCCCAGCGCGAAGCGGAGCTCGCCCGTGTGAAGATGGAAGCGGAGGCTAAAGTGAAGGCCGATCGTGAAGCGAAGCGTCTGGCCGAGGAGAAGATCAAAGCCGACGCGAAGGCCAAGGCCGATGCCGAATCCGCGCTCAAGGCGGAGGCCAAGAAGAAGGCGGAGATCGAAACCCGACTGAAGGAGATGGAGCGCAAGCGGGTCGAGGAAGAGCGCAAGGCCGCTGCTGCTGCGAAGAAGCCCGCCACACCTGCTGCGACCACGCCCATTCCGGTCCCGATTGCCACGACCCCTGCGGCACCCGTTGCGCCCAAGACCGCCATCCCCGAAGCCAAGAAGGGCCCGGTCAAGCCGAA
>CAIPBN010000223.1 GCA_903863315.1 uncultured Verrucomicrobiota bacterium
GCCGTATTGGAACGCGACCTAGACGCCGTCGAGGTGTCGTTCCAACACGTCTAGCCCACGTTCCAACACGTCTAGCCCTTGATCCAACACGTCCAGATGCCGCTCCAACCCGTCGAGGTGCTGTTCCTACAAGTCCAGCTCTCGCTCCAACACGTCTAGGTCGCGCTCCAACAGGTCCAGACAGCATTCCGACACAACGGGCAGGCGCGTAAGGGCGTCCAAGAGCGCGGCCTTCAGGCCGCCGGCCAAGTAGGTCAGCGCGTCCCGCCTGACCCTCTGACCAAAGACCCCGCTCAAGCGGTTGCGGCGTGCCCAATACCCGAATAGTAGCCGCGAAAGGGCGCAAAGCGCACAAAGTATCCCGTTTGTTGATAAGGCTGGCTGGGATGGTTTCCAATGGTGCCGGGCGCAGGGTAGGAATTTGACTTTGCGCTCTGTGCGCCCTTTCGCGGCCATCCCATTTCGGAGTTCGGGTTAAAAAGTTGGCCCGCCGATTTGACAAATCGCGCGGGATGAATTTATTGGTCGCATTCCTCCGTAATGATGCGCCGCGATGGCGTGTTGTTTTTACACCCTGGGGGAGTTGGGCGGCCAAACACAATCAAGAGTCTGCCCGCCGGCATGATCAGCCGGCAAGCCATGCAGTGAGTGAAAGGAGTCATTATGGGAAGTTCATTGGAGTTCATCGAGACCCGTCTCCAAGCGACACGGGATGCACAGACAGAAATCGCCGCCGACTGGCTCTGGGAGGAAATGTCCGTGCTTCAGTGGGACACGCGGGTGACGGGCTTCACGGCCAAAAAGGCTGCGGCCGACACGCAGGAGGGCGTGATGCTGAACAAGCGCGCGCTGTTCGAGACGACCATCGTCCAGATGCACGACCTGACGGTGGACGGGGTGAAGATGGCGCGCATCAAGTGGCGCAAGGACGAGCCGCGCAAGGCGATCCTGAGCACGCTCTCGGCGGATGGCGGCGGGCGGGACAAGGTGCAGGCGGAGGCGCGCGCGTGGGCGGCGGTGTGGGCGTCGTTTGACGCCGCGTGGGTGCCGACGCCGGGCAACACGCTGGCGGCGTTCAACACGTTGATCGCGTTGTCCGAGACGCAGGAGAACACGTTCAAAATGGAGCACACCAAGTGGCGCGAGAAGGCGGAGGAGTTGAATGACTTCGCCGAGGCGTGCGAGGAGTTGTGCGTGGCGTGGTATGGCGCGGCGACGACGGTGTTCCCGGAGGGGACGCCGCAGGGCGACATGATCCGCAGCACGGTGCCGACGACCTACACGCCCCCGCCGGCCGGTGCGCCGAACCCGCTGGAGCTGGCGAGCGTGGAAGACCTCGGGGGCGGACAGGTCAAGGCCACGTATGGAGCGGGCGGAGAGACGGCGACCTCGCTTCAGTTGCAATGGGAAGTGGTCGGCGTGTCGCCCGGATACAGCCACTCAGCGGTGGTGGTGCGCCCGCAGCAGACGGTGGCCGCCGGGGTGGCGGGCAACGTGGTGCGCTTCCGCACCCGGGCCGCGAACGCCAGCGGTGAGGTGTTCAGCACGGTGAAGGAGCTGACTTTGGGCTGAGGTGGACTGGGCGGGCCGGGTGTCCTGCGGGGCACCCGGCCTGGCCGGCCGGGCGGGGATGAGGAGGTGCGTGTTGGTTGGGAGGCGCAGGATGAGGATTAGGAGCAAGAGCAGGAGAAAAACATCCGACTCTCCCCTTGACGCGCTGGGCGGGTGGCGGCATTAAGCGCGCGCCATGTCCGCGCCCCATCCAAGTTCGTCGTCCGGTTCCCGCAGCCCGGCGTTGCAATCGCTCAACAGCCTCATCTTCCTGAGCCGCTGGTTGCAGGCCCCGCTCTACCTGGGCCTCATCGTCGCGCAGGCGGTGTATGTCTATCATTTCATGGTGGAGCTGTGGCATCTGGTGCTGAAGACCACCTCGATCCAAGAGACGGAGATCATGCTCGTGGTGCTAGGGCTCATTGATGTGGTGATGATCGCCAACCTGCTGGTGATGGTCATCGTCGGCGGCTACGAGACCTTTGTCTCGCGGCTGCATCTCGAGAACCACCCGGACCAGCCCGAGTGGCTTTCGCACGTCAATGCGGGCGTGCTGAAGGTGAAGCTGGCAATGGCGCTGATCGGCATCTCCTCCATCCATTTGCTCAAGTCCTTCATCAACGCGGAGAAGCTCACGGACAAGGTGATGATGTGGCAGGTGATTATCCACATGACCTTCGTGATTTCCGCGCTGCTGCTGGCGTATATTGACCGGCTGGTCACGCCGCCCAAGGGGGGGCATTAGCCAGGGAGCGGCCGGTTCCCGCAGAATTCCCCCGCCGGGCGGGCGCACCAAATCCATGTTCAGCGGCGGGGCGAAGTGGTTTAATCCGGCCGATGAGCGTCGCGCTCGAACAGCATCAGATTGAGATCGAGGCCAACCTGCGGGCGTGGCAGGGCAAGCCGCTGTTGCGCGAGATCTACGCCGGGTTCTACGAGCGCATCCTCGGGCAGATGGATCTGTCGCTGCCGGGGCGCATCGTCGAGATCGGTTCCGGCGTGGGCAACCTCAAGTCCCGCCTGCCGCAGTCCATTTCCACCGACCTCTTTCCCAATCCCTGGCTGGATGTGGTGTGTGACGGCTATGAGCTGCCGTTTGCGGACGGGAGCTTGTCGCATCTGATCCTCTTCGATGTCTTTCACCATCTGCGCGCACCGGGGGCTTTCTTCCGCGAGGCGCGGCGCGTGCTCCAGCCGCGCGGGCGCGTCATCGTGTTCGACCCTTACATCAGCCTGGCGAGCTGGCCCGTCTATGGCCTGCTCCATCACGAGCCGGTGGCGATCCATGCGCCCATCAACTTCGCGACGGAGCTGCCGCGCCCGCGCGACTACTACGCAGCGCAGGGGAATGCGACGCGGCTGTTCTTCCGGGACGAGGGGACCGGGTGGCCGCAGGGGTGGAACGTGTTCCATCGCGAGGCGTTCAGCGCGTTCCACTACGTGCTGTGCGGCGGGTTCAGCAAGCCGGCGATGTATCCAGCGGGGATGCTTGGGACGCTGCGCAAACTGGATGGCGTGCTGTCCGCTTGCCCGCGCCTGTTCGCCGCGCGGTGTCTCGTGGGGCTGACGCCAAGGTAGGACGCGTCTGTCCCAGCGCGCCGGTTTGCAGTCCCAATGATTTGGCGGCGCGCTGGGGACAGACGCGCCCTACCAACTTACTTCCCCGCCTTCACCAGCTTCCAGATCTTGCCGGACTTGCTGCCCAGCGCGCCGGTCTGGTTGGTGAGCACGTAGAGTTCCCCGTCCTTGTCCTCGCCAAACGCCCAGACGTAGGCGCCGATGCCCTGACCGGGATGGGACTCCGGCTCAAGCTGGTCGAGCGTCCACTTGCCGTCGCCGCCCTTCGTGGCGGTGAAGAGCACGCCCTGCGGCAGGCCCATGTTCTTCGACCAGTCGGCGAAGACGTATTTGCCCGTGAGCTGCGGGAGCGCCTTGCCGCGATAGACGTATCCGCCCGTCACGCTGCGGCCCTTGCCGTCGGTGGGGAAGCCCGCGAGGTTGCCGTAAGCAAGGATGGGGTCCACGAACTTGGCCGAGCCGAGGTCGAAGTAGGGCTTCTCCAGCGGGGTGAGTTCCTTCTTCGGGTTGAACCACTCCGCACCCTCGCGGAGGTTCCAGCCGTAGTTGCCGCCCTTGACGATGATGTTCACCTCTTCCCAGCGGCTCTGGCCGACCTCGACCTCGAAGAGCTCGCGCTGGCCCCCGCGGTCGAAGGTCATGCCCCACGGGTTGCGGATGCCCCACGCGTAAATCTCGGGGAGGCCGCCGCCCTTGGCGAAGGGGTTATCCTGCGGGATGCCGTAGTTCTTGCCCGCCGCCGGCTTGTCCACGTCAATGCGGACAATCTTCCCGAGCAGCGTGTTGAGGTCCTGGCCGTTGCCGCGCGGGCCACGGGCGTTGTCCTTTTCGTCCTTGTTGATGTCGTTCTTGTGCCCGCCGTCGCCGACGCCGAGGTAGAGGAAGCCGTCCGGCCCGAAGGCGAGGCGGCCGCCGTTGTGGTTGAAGTAAGGCTGGTCAATCTGAAGCACGATGCGCTCGGTGCCGAGGTCGGCGACGTCGCCCTTCGCCGTGAACTCGGAGATGTTCATGGTGTGGTCCCACGCGGCCGGTGCGCTCGCGCGCTTCTCCGCGCTGTAGCACACGTAGAACTTGCGGTTCGCGGCAAACTTCGGGTGCAGCGCGATGCCCAGCACGCCGCGTTCATCGAACTTGCCGAAGTTGATCTTCAGCTTGCTGGTGAAGTCGGCGAAGGGCTTGAGCTGGCCATCCGGCGTCATCAGGTGGACCGGCCCAATCTGCTCGGCGACGAGCGCGCGCTTGCCGTCGAAGTCCGTGAGGATGGCGGGCGCGGTGAGGTTCGTGGCGATGAGCTGCAACGCAACCCCGCTTTTGCCCTCGGCGGCACTCGTGATGGAAACGGCGGCAAATGAGAGGCAGGCGGAAAGCAGGCCCGTGGACAGACAAAGTGATTTCATGCGCGCGAGTGTAGGGATGCGCGTGACGGTGACAAGCCGTGAGGCGGAAGTGGTGCTGCGTGCAGAGAATCAGCCGCGCAAGCGCTTGCCTCGCGTCGCCCGGTCCGGCGAAGCTGCGGGCCTTGAACGCGCTTTTCCAACGGCATGAGCTGCGCTGGCGTCATGCGCTGGCTGTGGTTGCCGGGCTGCTGCTGGCGGCGGCGTTTCCGAAGCTGGGGGTCGCGGGACTGGCGTGGGTCGCGCCGGGGCTGCTGCTCTTCAGTGCGGTCGGGCAGCCGGCGAAGGTCGCGTTCCGACTCGGCTGGCTGGGCGGGTTCGCCTTCAACCTCGCGGCACTGCATTGGCTGCTGTTCATTCCGGTGACGGGCTTTCCGATCCTGGGCTGGCTGGCCTTGAGCGCCTACGCCGCGCTGTATCCTGGCCTGTGGGTATGGCTGTGCTGGCGGCTCGCCCCCGTGCCGGCGGCTTGCAACCGCGGTCCGGACGCCGTCGAAGTTGACGCAGCGGCGATTGCAATTCGCCAGCACGAGGCAATGGAGCCCGGACGCCCACGTCCGGACGGGGAACTGCGGATGTGGGCGTCCGCGCTCCCAGCGGGCTATGGCGCGCGCACGGCGTGGGCGCTCAAGTGCGCAGTGCTGTGGGTGGCGTTGGAGACGATTCTCGGTTGTTTCCTCACGGGCTTCCCGTGGCTGGCTTTGGGCGTGTCGCAACA
>CAIPBN010000224.1 GCA_903863315.1 uncultured Verrucomicrobiota bacterium
GCCGTTGGCAGGGAGCACGCCGTAGAGGCACGCGCCGCGCACCCAGTGGTTCAAGTCCCAGTCCTGCTTCGCGTGATCCACGAACTCAATGCCCGTGCGCGAGGGGATGAGGTATTTCTCGGTGGCCTTCGCGATGTAGCAGCGGTGGTGAAACCAGTAAGTGCCTTCCGGCACGTTCGGCGAGAACTGCTTTTTCACCTCGCCGGTGTGCAGGTCGCGGCCCTTGAACTCGCCCTTCTGGCTGCCTTGCAGTGTGCCGGCGTTCCACACCAGGCCACCGGACACGATCAAGTCCTCCGGCGAACGGTAGCCGGACTTCTCGTGCGGCGCGTCCCAGAGCTTCTTGCCGGTCTTGGCGTCGAGGCCGCGCTGCGCACCGTCGCCGCCCGCGTAGAGCACCACGTCGCCGCTCAGGACCACGCGCGGGCTGTAGTTGAACTCGAAGAGCGAACGCTTCGTGGCCTTCTCGCTGGCCCAGCGCTGCGCGCCGGTCTGCGGGTCGAGCGCGACGAGGCTGTCGCCGTCGTGGTAAACGAGCTGCCGGCCGTCGCAGGCGATGGTGATGGGCGCGATGACCTGGTCCTGCTTGCGCCACAGCACCTTGCCGGTCTGCGTTTCCACGGCCACGAGATCGCGCGGCTTCTTGTCCCAGTTGTATTCCGTCTCGACACGCTTCTGGTCGCTCTGCTGCTTCACGGCGAATTCCTCGAGCACCCACGGGCGCGGGTTGACGAGGGCGTAGAGAATGCCATTGGCGATGACGAATTCCTCCGCGCCCTTTGTGCCTTCGAGCGTGCGGATCGTCTCGCCGGTCGCGCCATCCACGCACGTCACGGGCGTCTCGATGCCGAGCGTGACAAACACACGCTCGCCGTCCGCCACGAGGCGGCGCGTGAGCTGGGTGGGACCGGACTTGAGCGGCCAGAGATGCGTGTTCCACGACGGGATGGGGCGCTTCCAGAGGATGGTGCCGTTGAAGGCGTCGCGCGCGATGAGCTGCCACTTGGCGGGCAGCAGGATGGAGATGCGCGAGCCTTCATCCATGATGTAAAAGAGCCGGCCCGCCGCCGTGACCTGCGCGCTGAGGCTGCTCATGCGGTCGTGATGCCGCGACCAGCGCGGGGAGCCGACCCACTGCAAGCGCTCCGGCGGGCCGACCACACTGTCCTTCGAGGCCGTGTTGCCCTTCGCGTCGTAGAAGTAATGCGTCCACTCGTCGAGCCGGCCGTCCTTGGGCTTCACGGACTTCTTCCAATCGCCGCCCTGCCGGATCATCGCGACGCCGTTGGGCACCAGCACGCGCATGACCTCGGCCATCGGCACGCCGCCGAGCTGCTCGGCGACGAGGAGGTTCACGGTGTTGTCCACGTAGGGGAGCAACGGGCCGTCGAGGTGGTTGACGCTGACCGGGCCGTAGCTGCCGGTGGCGGCGATGGCGTTGCGCGCGGTGGTGACTTTCGCCGCATCCGGGTCGAGGCCCTGCACTTGGTAACGGTTGTTCGCCCGCAGTGCGGCGGTGAGCTGGCCATCCCCCATGCCGAGGTGGACGACGATGCCGCCCTTGACGCCGGAAGCGGCAA
>CAIPBN010000225.1 GCA_903863315.1 uncultured Verrucomicrobiota bacterium
CACCCTGCACGAAGCCGTCAGCGCGAAGGACGTGCTGGCACTGATTCACAAGCCAACCAAGCGATGAAGCGCATCCAAGTCATGGACTCCCACACCGGCGGCGAACCCACGCGCGTCGTCATCAGCGGTGGACCTAACCTCGGTAATGGCAGCGTCGCCGACCAGCTCAAAGTCTTCCGCGACCAGCACGACCGCTTCCGCTCGGCCGTCGTCAACGAGCCGCGCGGCTCGGATGTGCTCGTGGGTGCCCTGCTCTGCCCGCCAGCGGACAAGTCCTGCGTCACCGGCGTCATCTTCTTTAACAACGTCGGCCTGCTCGCCATGTGTGGGCACGGGACCATCGGCCTCGTCGTCACGCTCGCGCACCTCGGCCGCATCGGCCCCGGCGAGCACCGCATCGAGACCTGCGTGGGCGTCGTGACCGCGACCTTGCACGCGGACGGCTCCGTCTCCGTGGCGAACGTGCCGAGCTGGCGGAAGGTGAAGGGCGCGACGGTGGACGTGCCCGGCCTGGGCCAGGTATCCGGCGACGTAGCGTGGGGTGGAAATTGGTTTTACCTCGCGGAGCAGCACGGCCTGGCCCTCGACCTGAAGAATGTCGAGCAACTCACCGACGCGAGCTGGCGCATCCGCCAAGCCGTGAATGCGCAGGGCTTCCCCGAGGTGGACCACGTCGAGCTGTTCGGCCCGGCGCAATCCGGCGGTCACTCGCGCAGCTTCGTCCTCTGCCCGGGCAAGGCCTACGACCGCTCCCCCTGCGGCACTGGCACGAGCGCAAAGCTCGCCTGCCTCGCCGCCGACGGAAAGCTCGCCGAGGGCGCGGACTGGATTCAGGAAAGCATCCTCGGCACGAAGTTCACCGGCTCCTTCCGCTGGCTGGACCGCGTGAAAGGCGAAATCGCCCCCATCATCACCGGCACCGCCTCGGTAAACGCCGAAGCCACGCTGCTGCTGGATGAGCGCGACCCCTTCTGCTGGGGGATTCGCTAGCCACGGATTCAACACAGATGAAACACGGAAAAATTTTCATTCGCCCGTCTGCTTTATCTGTGTTCAATCCATGTTTCATCTGTGGCTAAAGACAAATCCATTCTGATCATCGGCGGCGGGGTCATCGGGCTGTGCACGGCCTACTACTGTTCGCGGCGCGGGCATCAAGTGACGCTGTTGGACCGCGAGGGACCGGCGCACGACGGCTGCTCCTTCGGCAACGCAGGCATGGTCGTGCCCAGCCATTTCATCCCGCTCGCCGCGCCGGGCATGGTTGCGCTCGGGCTCAAGTGGATGTGGAACCCGGAATCCCCGTTCTATATCAAGCCGCGTCTGGACTTCGGCCTGCTCGACTGGGGCTTCAAGTTCTGGCAGGCCTCCACCGCCGCGCGCGTGAGCCGCGCTGCACCGCTGCTGCGCGATTTGAGTTTCGCCAGCCGCGCGGGTTTTGAGGAACTTGCCGCGCTGCCCAAGTCAGACTTTGGCTTAACCACCCGGGGCCTCCTAATGCTCTGCAAAACCCAGCACGGGCTGGACGAAGAAGCCAAATTCGCCGAACGCGCCAACGAGCTCGGCGTCCCCGCTCAGGTGCTCGACGCAAAAGGGGCCGCCGCGCTCGACCCCGGCATCACCATGGACATCGCTGGCGCGGTGCTGTTCCCGAAGGACGCGCACCTCACCCCCGGCCGGTTCATGAGCGCGCTTCGCGCCCACGGCGAGGCCGCCGGGGTGCGCTTCAAGTGGAACACCGAGGTCACCGGATTCACGCGCGAAGGCAGGCAGCTCAAGGCCGTGCGCACCGCACGTGGAGATTTTGCGGTGGATGAAGTCGTGGTCTGTGGCGGCTCGTGGTCCCCCGTCCTCGCGGACGAACTGGGTTTGCACATGCCGGTCCAGGCTGGCAAGGGCTACAGCCTCACGCTGCCGAAGCCCCCGCAGCTCCCGCAGCTTTGTTCCATCTGCACCGAGGCGCGGCTCGCCGTCACCCCGATGGGTTCCGCGCTGCGCATCGGCGGCACGATGGAAATCGCCGGGCTGAACGAAGCCATCAATCCCGTGCGCGTGCGCGGCATCATCAAGTCGGCCCTGAAATATTTCCCGAAGTTTTCGGAATCGGACTTCGACGGCATCCAGCCGTGGCGCGGACTGCGGCCGTGCTCGCCGGACGGCCTGCCCTACCTCGGTCGCACGGCGCGGTTTGAGAATCTCTCTTTTGCCACCGGCCATGCGATGATGGGCCTGAGCCTCGGCCCCATCACCGGCAAACTGATGGCACAAATTCTGTCCGGCGAGGCACCCCAGATCGACCTCTCCCTACTTTCACCCGACCGCTACAAATGACGATGCAAATGACCCAACTCACCGGAGCGCGGACGCCCACGTTCACAGTAGCGAAGGTCAATCGCGCTCGCGGACAACTCGCAGGCGTGTCGACACTGAACGCACCTTTCTCCCTCACCCCGGCCCTCTCCCGCTGGGAGAGGGAGAA
>CAIPBN010000226.1 GCA_903863315.1 uncultured Verrucomicrobiota bacterium
AAACTGGCGCGGGACTTCGATGCCCTTGTTCTTCGGGTCGCCCCGCAGGAAGACGCGTGGGTTCTGCGTTGGCTGGCGATCACTCACAATAAGCGCGTGCGCCGGGGACGCTGGTGTGCGGATGAGGTGGCGGTCCACTTCGCCTTGGAGCTTCCATAGTTCCTCAGTGTGTTTTGAGGTGAAGAGCAGCTCGGTGTTCACGATGCCATCGTCCGGGACGACGACAGGTGAGCTGGCAGAATAGAGGACCTGGCGCAGCGCCTCGGCATGTGGGTCTGGCAGGGCCGTGGGCGGCGGCAAATTGTTCGTCTTCGCGGCGGCAAGCGCGGCCTGCCACTGCTGGTCGATGGTGGAAAGCACCTTGCCGTAGCGCTCGGCGACTTCGCTCATTGTCTTCGGCAGAGTCGCGAATGCGATGTTGATGAGGGTAGGCGGAGGGTTGTTAATGCGTGTTGCCCCGTCAACCTGAGGTCTAATCGAAAGCTCATACACTTTCTCGGCGAAGTCTTTTTTAGGCAGTTGCGCATATTGATGCCACAGCATCCAGACGGGGTCGTTGCGCTGCTTGGCTTGTTCCAGATACGCCTGCCAGCGGCGGACGGTGGCGGGGATGAGATCCTTGTCGGTCAGGATTTGATCGAAGCCCTCCTCGGGATACTTGTGCAACTCGAACTGCGCGAGCAGGTAGTCCGTCACGCGGGCGCGGGCGCGGGCGGCGGTCTCGGCGCGGCGCGCGGCCAAGGTGGAGTTCAGCTTGTCGAGGCGGGCTTGATACTCCTTCTCGAAGGCGGCCTGCGCGTCCGTCTTTTCCGGAAACTCGATTTGCACCAACTCGTCCGCGCTCGCCTGGAATACGCCGTAGAGCGAGTAGTAGTCGGCCGTGGGGATGGGGTCGTATTTGTGGTCGTGGCAGCGGGCGCACTGGACGGTCAGGCCCATCGTGCCGCGTGTCACCACGTCGATGCGGTCGTCGATGATCTCGTGCGTCACGCCGATGAAGCGGCGACCGGTCGTCAGGAAGCCAAGGGCAGCCAGGTCGCTGCGCGACGGTTGAGGGCTGAAAGTTGAAAGTTGAGAGCCGGCCTTGGCGGTTTGCGCCCCCTCGGCGACTTTGAGCTCTGGCACGAGTTGATCGCCCGCGATCTGGAGCATCAGAAAGCGATCGTAAGGCAGGTCGTTGTTCAGTGAGCGGACAACCCAGTCACGGTAGGCGTAGGAATGCGCGTAGAAACGCTCTTCACGGGCATAGACATAACCCTTCGTGTCCGCGTAGCGCGCCACATCGAGCCAGTGCCGAGCCCAACGCTCGCCGTAGTGCGGGGAAACGAGGAGCCGGTCGGCGAGATTTGCGATTGCCGCCTGGCGATTGCCTATGGAGGAACACTCGCGAACGAACGCCTCGACCTCTTCCGCGCTAGGCGGCAGGCCAGTGAGGTCGTAAGTCATGCGGCGAATCAACGTGCGCGGGTCGGCGGGCGGCGAGGGCTTCAGACCGCTGGCCTCCAGCTTCGCGAGAATGAAGTGATCAATCGGCGACTGCGGCCAGGCCTTGTCCTTCACCTTGGGCAGCGGCTGATCCTTCGGTGGAACGAATGCCCAGTGTGGCTTCGCTGACCGTTGGTTGCCGGCCGTGGCAGGTTTGCCCTCACGCGGGTCCGGCGCACCGGCGCGAATCCACTGCTCGAAGTCGGCGATTTGCTGGGCCGAAAGCTTCTTCTTCGGCGGCATCTGCAAGTCCGTGCTCAAGTGGCGGATGGCCGCGAGCAACCGGCTGCGGTCCGGTTCGCCGGGCACGACCGCCGGCTCGCCCGAGTTGCCGCCGCGTCGCAAGCCGTCGCGCGTGTCCACATGCAGGCCGCCCTTGAGTGATTTGCTTCCGGCGCTGTGACACTCGTAGCAATGCTGCGCCAGCACCGGCCGGATGCGGCGCTCGAAGAAATCGACCTCCGCCGAAGAAGCTCCAAAGCCCAAGCTCCAAGCTCCAAAGAAACACCCAGCACCAAGCATCAAAGTGACCGCTGTGCGCCAACCTTGGAGCTTGAGGTTGGGAGCTTGTCCGGAGCTTGGAGCTTGGAGCTTGGAGGTGTTTTCCGCGTCGGGCATCACGGTGTCAGACGCAGCGCAGGCCACCGGATTCGCCTTGGGAAGCCAAGATCCGGCTACAGGGAATCCCGGCTTGAGTTGGGGCGACGCTTCCTCGACGCTTGCCGCCCAAGCAGCATGAGCCAGCGCGCCCTTGTCATTGTGCCGACCTACAACGAGCGGGAAAACCTTCCCCCGCTCGCCGCGCACATTCTCAAGCTGCCGGTCCCGGTGGACCTGCTCGTGGTGGATGACAACTCGCCGGACGGCACCGGCAAGCTCGCCGACGAACTCGCCGCCAAGCATCCGTCCATCCACGTTTTGCACCGCGCGGAGAAGAACGGCTTGGGCCGCGCCTACATCGCCGGGTTCAAGTGGGCGCTCGCCCGCGACTACGAGTTCATCATGGAGATGGACGGCGACTTCTCGCACAACCCGGACGACATCCCCAAGTTCCTCGCCGCCGCAGAGGGTGCCGACCTCGTCATCGGCTCGCGCTACTGCAATGGCATCCGCGTGATCAACTGGCCGCTCAACCGCCTCGTGCTCTCGCTGGGCGCGGCGAAGTATGTGCGCGTCATCACCGGCCTGCCCTTGAGCGACCCGACCGGCGGCTTCAAGTGCTTCCGCCGCGCCACGCTGCAATCGCTGGACCTCGATGCCGTGCAGTCCAACGGCTACAGCTTCCAGATTGAGATGTCGCACAAGATCTGGCGGCAGGGCCTGCGGATTGCCGAGGTGCCGATCATTTTCACCGACCGCTTCCAGGGCAACTCGAAGATGTCCAAGGGCATCGTGAAGGAAGCGCTCTTCATGGTGTGGCGGCTGTGGTTTCAGAATGGGCTGAGAAGGTCGCCGAGGAAGAAATCCTAGTAGAACTTCCGCATGAAAAGCGTCGCGCTGCTCCTTGGCTGGCTAGTGTAGTGTCCCACAAATAGCTACACACTCCCCGAGGGCTTGGAGCGGCCGCGTTGGGTGGGAGCGGTGCATCCGGGTTTCCCCTGTTCGAGACGCCGCCGGCACCGTTCGACCTTCTCGAGGATCTTCTCCACGCTG
>CAIPBN010000227.1 GCA_903863315.1 uncultured Verrucomicrobiota bacterium
CGCTGAGGCCGGCTTCCCACGGCCGCTGGGCCGTGCCCCAGCCGAACATGTCGGTGCCGTTGCCACACATCGTGTGCCAATACACGACGGAGAAGCGCAGGTGCTCGCGCATGGTCTTGCCCTCGACCAGCTCGTCGGCGTTGTAGTGCTTGAAGGCGAGCGGGTTCTTGGAGTGCGGGCCTTCGTAGGAGATCTTGGGGATGGCGGGGAACGCGGCGGGCATGGCTTCGAAGTGTGTTGTTTGGTTGTTTAACGGGAACGCGGGCGCACACCATGGCAATCCAGCGTCGAGGGGTGGATTGCTAGTGGAATCGTTTTGCCCGCGCAAGCTTGGATTGCCAGTCTGGCCCGGCAGATGAGGTGGCGAAATTGCTTGTCGGCTCTTTTTGTCACTGCGTAATGTGTCCGCGCTGAACAGCGGCAAATGCGGCCGATGGCGCGTCGCAGCCGGTGTTTGGGAGCCTCCTCCCCAAGGATGCTTGTCGGCTTCGTTGGTTGGCTGTGTAGCTCAGTTGGTAGAGCAGCGGATTGAAAATCCGCGTGTCGCCGGTTCAATTCCGGCCGCAGCCACCACTTCCAATTTCACCCAATAAAATCAAGGTGTTTAAGCACTTTTAGGGTTTTCAAAAAGCGCCACTGCTAACGCCTACTGCTAACAACGCCATCCGTGTCAGGGATGTCTGTCGAGGGTTGGCAGCGTGCATGATGGCGACAAGTGCGAGCGGTTTCCGCAGTGTTGCCTTCACCCTTTCCCGAGCCAGCCGCCAGCCTCCCATTGAGCGTGACCCGCTATGCGAAGGCTGGGCTGCGAAGGCCCGGTTTGACTTGAAGAGTGGAAAACACGCCTCCCGGTGGCTTTGTGGGGGTGGGGGGGCTGCGCGATGACAGGGTGTATGCCGCTCTTCTGATTCGGACAGCATTTTGGGCATTTTGAGGCTTGGCAGGCGTTCGGATGCGTTCGCACGGGGTTTGTGGCACAGTGGCCCCATGCCGAAAGCAGACATTCCACGGTGCCCGCATGGGAAGCTGGTGCTGACTGCGGCCGGGTTGACGGATGCCATGCCGGGCGATGGCCTCGCGCTCATTGCCATGGCCGCTCTGCCGGACGCGGGGCAGACGCGCCAGACGTTGCTGCGATTGCGGCGGGAACACCGGTTCTCACGGGGCAAGCTGGCGGCGTTGCTGGCGGTGAGTCCGCACACGCTGCGGCGCTGGGAGGAGGGCAAGCGCAGGCCGTGCGCGACGGCGCGACGGGTGGTGCAACTGGTGGAGCGGCTTTACTTCCGGCCCGGTGATTTCCCGACGGAGCCGCTGCAAAGTGTGCTGAGTGCATTGCAGTCGGACGTGCGGGACAGCCTTGCGAGAATGCGGGAGCGCAAGGCTAAGGCTTCGCAAGGCGAAAGAACCTCTGCGCACCGGACAGCGGAACCACAAGGCTGACAGTGCCGCCGTTGGTTTGAAGGCTGCCCGTTTCGCTGCCCCACAGCACCGGAGGTGACAAACTCAACGCCGATTCCACTCGGTATGCTGCCCCCGGATTAGGCCAGAGCAGCCACAGGTTGCCGCCCGCTTTGGCCGTGGTAACGGTGACACCGATGCCCGTCGATGCGGTTTCCGACAGAACCGAACGGAACCCGATGGTGAAATAACCGTCCGC
>CAIPBN010000228.1 GCA_903863315.1 uncultured Verrucomicrobiota bacterium
CGCCCGCGGCGGTGAACTCGCCGGCAAGGACGGCGGCGCGGTCGCCGTGAAGGTCGCGAAGGAGCAGCATGACCTTCGCTTCGACATCCCGTGCGTGGGCCCGCGCACGCTTGAAGTGTGCGCCGCCAGCGGCGTGCGCGTGCTGGCATTCGAGTCCGGCCGGACGCTGCTGCTGGAGCAGGATGCGATGGCGAAGCTCGTCCGCCAGCACGGGCTTTCCCTGCTCACGGTCACCGCGTAGCCGGGCGCCAAAGTCGGCCACCGCGCCGGCTCACTTCAGCACCTTGCGGAAGCTCTCCAACTGCGGGTCCGCCGTCTTCTCCATGTGCGCCTCAGCATTCAGTGAACGCAATTGCTGGTCACAGTAACGGTCGTCTCGCCGCCGGGTTGAACGCGCTATCGAGTAGAATGCTCCTTCTGCTTCTTCCAGCGTGCTGGCACCGGGTTGAGCATTGCTCCGTGCGGTTCGGACTCTGCGCTCACTTCTTCCTCTCCGCCTTCTTCCCGGCCTTCTGCTTCGCCAACTCCTCCGCGCTGGGCGGGGTCCACTTGGCGGGCTTGGGGTTCGGCACGGTGAGCGGGAGGGTGTCGGTGAACTTCGCCTGCGATTCCTTGAGCTTCGCCAGCAGTTGCTCGACGCGCGGCTGGTGCGCGGGAAGGTCGGCGAGGTTCTTCATCTCGTCAGGGTCGGCCTGGAGGTCGAAGAGTTGGGTCACGTTCACTTGCGGGTAGCGGATGAGCTTCCAGCGGTCGTCGCGCCAGGCGCGTTGCACATCGCGGTAAGCGAAGAAGAGTTCGTTGCGGACAGTCTTCGCGGAGCCGATGAGCACGGGGCGGAAGCTCTGGCCGTCAATGCCGGTGGGCTTGGTCGCACCCACGAGTTCGAGCACGGTCGGGTAGATGTCGAGGAGATAGACCAGCGCATCGCTCGCGCCGTGCGGGATGCCAGGGCCGGCGAAGATGAGCGGGGACTTCATGCCGGCGTCGTAGAGGTTCTGCTTGCCCAGCAGGCCGTGGCTGCCGATGGCGATGCCCTGATCGGCGGAGAAAAGAATGATCGTGTTGTCGAGCTGTCCGAGTTCCTTGAGCGCGGCGACGATGCGGCCCATGTGGAAGTCCATCGCGGTGATGGTGGCGTAGTATTCGTGCAGCTCCTTGCGCACGGCGGCCTCGGTGCGCGGCCACGGCAGCAGTGCCTCGTCGCGGATGGTCATCTCGCCGTTGTCGAAGGGATGCTGCGGCAGGAAGTTTTTCGGCAGCGGGATTTGGTCGCGGTTGTAGAGGTCCAGATACTTCTTCGCCGCGACACGCGGGTCGTGCGGGTTGCCGAAGGCGAGATACATGAAGAAGGGGCGGGCGTCCTTGCGCTCCTTGAGGAACTTCACTGCGTCGTCGGCAATCTCCCGGCCCGGCTCGCCGCTGTTGCGGTCGCCCTGGTCATTGGTGAGATACTTGTTGGTCTCGAACTTCGCCTGGATGAGCGTGGCGGTGTTGCCGCGCTTGCCGTGGTGGTAGGTCTCGTAGCCGGCGGTCTGCATTGAGACCGGGAAGTTCGCACCTTCCGCCGGGGCCAGCAGGCCCTTCCAGCGGAAGAAGGCGTTGCCGCTGAGCAGCATGTTGCGGCTCGGCGTGCAGACAGCGGCGGAGTTGCCGCCGAAGCAATACGCGTTGCGCATCGCAAAACCCCGCTGTGCCAGCGCGTCGAGCGTCGGCGTCTTCACCACCGGATTGCCCAGCGCCGCGACTGAGTCCGCGCGCATGTCGTCGGCGAACAAGAACAGGACGTTGGGCTTGGCGGAGGCGGGGGAATTGACGGCGAGCAGGCCCAGCGCGGCCACGAGGTTCAGGAGCAGCTTCATGCCGGGATAGGCGGATTTGCCGCCCGCCCGGTTACAACGCAGGGAAGGCCGCGCGCAGATCGAGGGTGTCGTCGAGCTGTTGCTGCAAGGCCAGCAAGCGCTCGAACAACTGCCGCCGCCGGGCACCCTGGGCGGGCTCGCTGGCGAGATCCTTCATCTCCTGCGGATCCGTGCCGAGGTCATACAGCCGCAGCACGCCCGCCTTTGGATAGGCGATGAGCTTCCATCCCTCGTGAATCACCGCGCGTTGAAGCTCCAGATAACCTCCGTAGATGGACGGATACGCCGACTGGGTCCGCTCGCCGAGCAACAGCGGGAGCAGGCTGTGAAAGTCCACATGCGACGGCTTCGGCACGCCGGCCAGCTCCAGCGCCGTCGGCATCACGTCCTGCAAGTAAATCGGCGCGCTGATGCGATGCCCGGCCTTCACGCCCGGCCCCGCCACCATGAACGGCACCCGCAGGCTGTGCTCATACATGTTCTGCTTGCCGAACAAGCCATGATGCCCCACGGCCAGCCCGTGGTCGGCGGTGAAGAAGATCCAGGTGTTCGCCGCCTGGCCGGACTTTTCCAACGCCTCAAACACCCGCCCCAACTGCGCGTCCAGGTGCGTGATCAGCGAGTAGTATTCGCGCCGGTGAGTCTTCACCGCCAGCTCCGTGCGCGGGAACGGTCCCAGCTTCTCGTCGCGCAGCCCCGGGCCGCAGCCGATGGCGTCCTTGTGCGGATACTCGGGCAGGAAGTTCGTCGGCATCTGCATCCGGCTGAGCGGATACTTGTCGAGAAACTCCCTGGGCGACTGCCGCGGATCATGCGGCGCGTTGAAGGCCACATACATGAAGAATGGATTCGCCGCCGCCTTGGCCCCGCTCAGAAACTCGATGGCATCGTCCGCCGTGACTTCGCTCCAGTGCTTGCCACCCTGCCAGAAACCGCCCTGCTCCGCGTCATCCGCCCGCCACGGATCAGGCTGCCCGGCCAGCGGACGGTTGTAGGCCGCCGGGGTGTCCTTGGGCATGCCGGCACGGATGTTTTTGGCGACGTCAAACGCGAGTTCCGCCTTCGTCTGGATGTGCCACTTGCCCGTGAAATAAGTCTGGTAGTCCGCCGCCTTCAGCAACTGTGGCCAGAGCCGGCCCGCCTGACGTTCCTTGTCCGTCTGCGGGTAAACCTTGTGTGCGTGCCAGACACTCCGGCCGGTGATCAGCATCGTGCGGCTGGCCACGCACACCGCGCCGCTCCACGAGCCCATGTTGTAGGCATGCGTGAAGGTCGTGCCGCGCGCCACCAGCCGGTCCAGGTTCGGCGTCTCCACATCCGTGTGGCCAAACGCCCGGACCGCCTCGTAGGAGAAGTCATCGGCGAAGAGGAAGAGAATGTTCGGCTTCGACCTCGGCGCGACGGAGACGGACTTGGGCGTTTCGAGCCACGCGAGGTCGAAGCGCGCGAAGACGAGGCGGTTGGCGTTGTCCGTCTCGTAAAGGCAGCCGATGGTGCCGTCGGCGAAACGCGTGAGCACGCTGTAGGCGAAACTGCCGGGGAAGAACACCCGCTTCACGGGCCAGGTCCGGCCTTCGTCGTAGCTGATCCGCACGACGCCGTTTTCGCGTTTCGTGCTGTCCGGGCCGCTGTAGAGCAGGCGGCTTTTGTTGCCCGCGTCGGGAAAGGAGTAGCGAAACACGCTCGCCATGCAGCCGGGGTCGGGCAGGCCAGGGTCTTCCGTGATGGCCGACCAGGTCGCGCCACCGTCCTTGCTTGTGGCGGTTTTGCGCAATGCCTTGCCGCCCCACTTGCGGCTGTTGAGCATCACCGAGCCGTCAGCCAGCTCGACCATCTGCACTTCGTTCACGAGGCTGATCTGGCCGCCCTTGCCGTTCGTGACGAGCGCCCCGGGCGCGGGCGATCCCAGCCGCCACGTCGCGCCCCGGTCATCGCTGAACGCGGCGGAGACGTTCCATGCGCCGAAGGGCCCCTCGTTGAAGGGCATGAGGAGCCGGCCCGCGTGCGGCCCGCGGGTGAGCTGGATGCCAAGGCCGGGGCCGACGGCGGTGATGGTGACGCGTTCCGGGCGCTTCGTGGTGCGCGTCACATCGTCCGGCTTGGACCAGGTCACGCCATCGTCGTCGGAGTGGATGAGGAAGTTGCGGACGATGGCTGGGCCATCGTGGCCCGGCTTGATCTTGCCGTCGCGCTCGCTTAGGCCGGCCGGATAGCTCTGATACATGAGGAGCACCCGGCCAGACTGGCGTTCCTCGACGACCGTGGGGTTGTTGAGCGTGTTCGCGCCATCATCGGCGATGACTTGCACCGCGCCCCAAGTGCGCCCGCCGTCCCGGCTGCGTTTGAGGATAAGCTTGTTGTTGGCCTGGTCCGCGTGCGCCGCGCGGCCCTCAGCAAAGGCGAGCACGGTGCCGGCCTGGGTGACGAGCACGCTGGGAATGCGGACGGATTTGAAGCCGTCCTTGCCCGCGACAAAGACATCCGAGACCTGCGGCCCGGCGGCGGACGCGGTCGCCGGGCTGAACACGACACCCAATGCGACAATGAACACCAGCCCCGGCAAACAGCGGGGAAAAATCGTGACCATGCCCAAGCCAAGCAGAACCACTCCCCCCCGCCAAGGCCAACCTGCCGCAAAGCCAGTTGCCAAGCTCACGCGGTTTTGCCAACACTTCCGCCCTTGATTGGCTGCCCCCCGCCGGCATGACGCCCGTGGTGCGGCTTTTTCCCCAACAACATGAGCACTGGTCTGAACATTAAGAAAGATGGCGCGCTGGATTTCCTGTCCCTCGGCGCCCTGGTCCACCGCCTCGATCCCGGCATCATCCCGTTCCGCAAGGCGTCGCACTGCGACATCCACGTGAGCGGCGGCGAATTCAACGTGTCGGCGAATCTCTCCGACTGCTTCCGCCTGAACACCGGCGTGGCGAGCGCGATGGTGGACTACCCCATCGGCGACCTCATCGCCGAGCGCGTGCGCGCGATGGGCGTGAAGCCGTTCTACAAGCGCTTCAAGCACGACGGCGTGCGCGGCCCGAACATGGCGACCGTTTACAGCGACCGGGGCCAGGGCGTGCGCGCCCCGGTGGTGTTCTACAACCGCTGCAACGAGGCTGCCGGCCAGCTCAAGCGCGGCGACTTCAACTGGAAGGAAATCTTCGGTAACGGCGTGCGCTGGTTCCACAGCGGCGGCATCTTCGCCGCGCTGTCCGAGACGACCGGCGAACTCATCATCGAGGCAATGAAGGAAGCCAAGAAGCACGGGGCCATCACCTCCTTCGACCTCAACTACCGCCAGAAGCTCTGGGACATCTGGGGCGGACAGGACAAGGCCGTGGACGTCCTCGGCCGCATCGTCAAGCACGTGGACGTGCTGGTCGGCAACGAGGAGGACTTGCAAAAGGGCCTCGGCATCGAGGGCCAGGACGTGGAAAGCGCCTCGAAGCTCGACCCGAGCGCGTTCTACGCCGTCATCGAGAAGGCGACCAAGAAGTTCAAGAACGTGAAGGCCGTCGCCACCACGTTGCGGGAAGTCCACTCCACCAACCGCCACACCTGGGGCGCGGTCGCGTGGGTCAACGGCAAGACCTACCAGTCGCCAATGTGCGAACTGGATGTCGTGGACCGCGTCGGCGGCGGCGACGGGTATGCGGCGGGCTTCTTCTACGGTTTGCTCTCTGGTGCGAGCGAGCAGGAAGCCGTGAACCTCGGCTGGTCGCACGGCGCGCTGCTCACCACGTTCCCCGGAGACACGACGATGGCCACGGTCGAGCAGGTGAAGTCCTTCGCCAAGGGCGGTTCCGCGCGCATCCAGCGCTGAACGGTTCTTCCAACTAAATCACGCAAGGCCCGGCAGCAAAGCCGGGCCTTCGCTTTGCCGTGCCGGCGGTTTGCAACCGCCGTCCGTGGGAACCAGCACGCCAACAGGCTCAATACGAAATCACCCGCTACACGGGGTCACGGCCTCACGAGCGGCGCGGGGAATTCCGCTGGCTTCACCCTGCCCTGCTTGCGCGTGGGGTAGGTCTCGCCGAGGTCGCGCAGCAGCGGCATGGACTGGCCTTGCGTCTCGGCAAGCAGCTCGAAGAGGCGCGTGTTGAGCTGCTTCACCGTTACGGCGTGCTCGGGTTCGTGGATGAGGTTGCGCGACTCGTCGGGGTCGGCGGCGAGATCGTAGAGTTCGTCCACGTCCCAAACGCCGTGGTAGCGGATGTATTTCCAGCGGTCGGTGCGGACGGCGTGCATCGTGGGCGTGTAGGGATAGTTCCGCTCCCAATAGTATTCGTAAACCCAGGCCTCGCGCCAAGGCACACGCTCGCCGCGCATGAGAGGTAGAAAACTGCGCCCGTGAAGATTCGCTGGTGCGGCGACCCCTGCCACATCGAGGAAGGTCGGTGCGAGGTCAATGTTCGCCACCATCTGCGTCACGATGGTGCCGGCCTTGAACAGCTCCGGGCAATGCAGCAGCAGCGGCACGCGCATGGACGCCTCGTAAGCCGTGCGCTTGTCAATCAGCCCGTGCTCACCGAAGTGGAAGCCGTTGTCGCCCATGTAAACCACCAGCGTCGAGTCGAGCAGCTTGCGCTCCGTGAGCCATCGCGTGAGCCGCCCCACACTGTCGTCCACGCCGAGCAGCGTCTCGCAGTAGCGGCGATGGTGCGTCTGGAGGTCGAAGTTCGGCAGGTTGTAGCCAAAGTCCACGCCGTGCCGGCTGTTGCGCTGGTTCCGCACCCACATCGGCTTGTTGAAGTAATTCTCCGGCGTGTCGGCAAAGGTCTTCGGCGGCTCGAAGGTCTTCCCCGCGTAACGTCCCGCGTGCCGGTCCGCCGCGACGAAGTCCGAGTGCACCGCCTTGTGCGAGACATAGGCGAAGAAGGGCTTGCCAGACTTCCGAGCCTTCAGCCAGTCCAGCGTGAAGTCCGTCAGCTCGTCCGTGATGTAGCCGCGCTGCGGGACGCGACGGCCATTGACGTTGTAGCCCTCGCTGGTGGACTGCGGCACCACGCGCGTCGTGCCGCGTCCATCGGCCCAGTAGTTGCCCTGGCCCTTGAACGCGACCCAGTGGTCGAACCCGCGCTGCGGCGCGTCCGTCTCGCCCATGTGCCACTTGCCGAAGAACGCCGTCTCGTAGCCCGCGCGCTGGAGGAGCTGCGGGAAGAACACGAGACCGGCGCGGACGGGATTGTAGTTGTCCACCACGCCATGCGCATGCGCGTAAAGCCCGGTGAGGATGCTCGCGCGACTCGGCGAGCACAGCGACGTGGTGACGAAGGCGTTCCGGCAATGCACGCCGCCGCGCGCCAGCCGGTCCAGATGCGGCGTCTCCAGATACGGATGTCCCATGAAGGACATCGCGTCGTGGCGATGGTCGTCCGCGAGGATGAAGAGGATGTTGCGGGGTGCGGCGAAGGCGCTGGCGCACCAGAGTGCGGTGAGGATCAGGCAACAAAGACGGGCCATGCGGAAAGGGTGGCGCGAAATTGCCGCACGACACAAGTGTTGCGCACGCCTCTGAGGCCTGAAGGCCGCACTCCGGCTGGGCGGGAACAGCTTCAGAGCAGTTCGACTGCGCGTTCCAGCTCGGCGTCGGTGTTGTAGAAGTGCGGGGAGAGGCGGAGATACTGCTTGCCCGTGCGATCCGCGCGCAGCGAGGTGACGACACCGCCCTCCGTGAGGCGCGCATGAATGGCGGACAGATCCGCATCCTCGCGGGTGAGGGAGATGATGCCGGCGCAGTTCTCCGCCGGGGCGGCGGCGTTGAGCACGGTCCAGCCCTTCGCCTGCAAGGCCGGGACTAGCAGCGCGCGCTTGCGCAGCAGCTCGGCGGCGATGTTTTCAATGCCCACCTCGGCGAGCATGTCCATGGCCGCCTTGAGGGCGACGATACCGATGACATTGTGTGTGCCGGCCTCGAAGCGGCGGGCGCCCGAGTGGAAGACGATCTGGTCCTGCGCGGCGTAGTGCGGGCAATGGACGTTGTTCCAGCCCAGCGCAATGGGGCGGATCTTTTCCTGCACTTCCTTCCGCACGTAGAAAAGCCCGGCAGCACAGGGGGAGAGCAGCCACTTATGGCCGTCGGCGGCGAGGAAATCGACATTCGCCACGGACACGGGGAACGCGCCGAGGGTCTGCATGGCATCCACGCAGAAGAGGATGCCGCGCGCGCGCAAGGCCCGGCCGATGGCATCGAGGTCAATGCGCCAGCCCGCGATGAAGTGCGCGGAGCCCAGCGCCACGAGCCGGGTGTTTTCGTCCACCTGCCCGAGCACGTCCACGGGGCGGATGCGGCCGAGTTCGCGGGTGTTGAGGTAGCGGACCTTCACTCCCTGGCCGGCGAGCGCCATCCAAGGATAGACATTGGAGGCAAAGTCGTCGTGGTAGATGACGATGTTGTCGTTGCGGCGGAAGGTCAGGCCGCCCGCCACATAACTGAGAGCCAGCGAGGTGGGGCCGACAAAGGCGATTTCGTCTGGTTGCGCGCCGACCAGCAGCTTGGTGGCGGACTCGCGCGCGGCACGGTGCAGCTTGGGCAGCCACTTCTCCTGGTCGTCCTGTGCGGCCATGAAGCTGTAGTGCCCGATGGCGTCGGCGGCGCAGCGCGCGAGCGGCGCGACGCCGGCATGGGCGAGATAGGCCTTGCTGCGGCAGACGGGGAACTCGTCCTGGCGGAGGCGCTCGTCCGAGAGGATTTCGGAAACGGTCATGGGCGGATTGTGCGCGAAAGCGGGGGGAAAGGGAAGGAGCAGGATTAGGATTACGATCAGGAGCAGGAGTTTCGCGTTCAGCTCGTGCTCATAATCCTGATCCTAATCCTGCTCCGCTCCTTCTCCCCCTCACTGCGACATCATGTTCCCGATGTTGTTGAAATAGTTCACCCAGAAGAGAATGACCTGCATGCCGATGGCGACCATGATGAGCACGATGATGCCGATGGTCAGGCCCTTGGTGAACATCTGCATCTGCCGGTGGCCCTCGACGCGGCTGTATTCGTGGAGGCGCTTGAGGGTGTCGTCGAGCTGCCCGCTGATTTCGCCGGTGCGGTAGAGGCTGGTGAACATGGCGGGGAAGACGCTGGTGCCCGCGAGGATTTCGCCAGGCGTCAACTGTTCGCCCTCGATTTTCGGCCGCCACTTCATCACCTCGCGGGCCAGCGCGGGCGAGCCGCTGGCGCGGGCCGCCAGTTCCCAGGAGTCCACGATGCCGATGCCGGCGGAAAAGAGCGCCTCCAGCGCGGCGGTGAGCCGGGCGAGGGCGAGGTTCTGGCGGGCGCGACCCAGCACGGGAACGGCTCCCATGATTTGCTCCAACAGCGCGCGCCACGCGTGCGACCGGGAATCGCTGCTGGAGAGAACGAGCGCCGCCCCGACACCGTAGAGCAGGCCGTAGCCGATCACCTTGCTGGCAATGAACGCCCCCCACGCGCCATCCCAAAACGCCTCCTTCAGCAGCGACGGCGGAAACACCATGATGGCCAGGTGGATGATGATGACCGGGTAAAGCATCTGCCCGATAATCTCGCGGGCGAGCTTGGCGCGTTCCTCGTAGTAACTGGCCAGCAGCTTGAAGCACTCGTCGAGACGGCCGGATTTCTCGCCGGCTTCCAGCAGCGCCTTGTCGAAGACGGGCAGCCAGTCGCCAAGGGTGTCCAGCGCGCCAACGAAGGTGCTGCGGCCCTTGAGTTCCGCGAGCATCCGCGAGACGGGCTGGCGGTAGGAGGCGGCGGGCGGACTCTTCTCAACGGTCTGGAGCGCGCCGATGAGCGGCAGGCCCGCCCGAATCATCGTGGCGAGCTGGTAGTAGAACTCGCCCCGCTGGGCGAGGGCGCGGGGCGTAAGGAGGAGGGGCATGTTACCTCCTCAGGCGGCTTACGCGGCCAACTGGTCGAGCTGCGCCTTCAAGTCCTTCTTGGAACGCACGCCGACGGTCTGGCCGACCACTTTGCCGCCCTTGAAGAAGAGCAGCGCGGGGATGCTTTGAATGCCATACTGCGAGGCGAGCATTCCCGCCTGATCCACGTTGACCTTGGCGATCTTGACCTTGCCGGCGTATTCGGTGGACAGCTCGTTGAGCACGGGCAGGAGCATCTTGCAGGGACCGCACCACTCGGCCCAGAAGTCCACGAGGACCGGGGTGGTGGATTTGAGCACGTCCGCTTCAAAGGACGCTTCGGAGACGTTGACGATGTTGCCTTCAGCCATGATGGGATTGAGTAAGGGTTTGAGAACGGAAAGGCAGGACTAGCTGCCCACAATCATCAGCAGGTGCAGCGCCGCGGCGACGCCCACCAGCAGTGCGAGGATGGCCAGCACGTAATCGGGCCAGCCGGCCTTGCGGACGACCACGCCACCGGATGCCATCTGGACGGGGGCCGCCATCTCGACCTTGGGCGCGGCCTTCTTGGCGGGGAGCGCCATCGCAGAAGCGGTGGAATCAGGTTGGATCGGCGTGGAGGCCGCGGCCATTTTGCCGGGAGCGGGGCCGGCGGACGCTGCGGGCTTGCTGCCTGGAGGGCCACCTTTCAAACCGGCGGGCTTGGCCGCTGCGGCCGGAGCCTGCGAGGAGTCCATCGTGGGAATCTCCGCCTCGGCGGACTCTGGAATCTGGGCGCTGGCAGCCGCCTCGTCCACTTGAGGCACGAGGAGCTTGATTTCCTTGCCGCCAGCGGGAGCCGGCTTGGCTCCTCCCGGAGGCCCGCCGGCAGCAGGCTTGGGCGGGAGGGAAAGGCGAACAGTCTCCTTAGCGGCGGATGGCTTGGGCGGCAGGGAGAGACGAACAGTCTGGGCGGCACCAGCGGCTCCCCCTGGCGGCCCGGCCGGGGCGGGCGCGGCGGGCGGTGGGGTAGCGGGCTTCGGCGGTGCAGGGGCGGCGGGCTTCGGCGGAGTTACCCCGGCGGGCGCGGCAGATGCAGCCGCCTTGGGCGGCAGTTGCAGGCGCACCGTCTCCTTGGCAGCGGGTTTGGGCGGCAGGCTGATCCGAACCGTTTCTTTCTTGGGCTGGACCTTGGAGCCCGCAGGAGCTGGGGGGGCTGCTCCGGCGGGTGTTTTCAAGTTGTCGGCCATAGTGTGTGCTTCGGCGGGTGACGCTAGGGAGGGGGGCTGGCTCTGTCAAATCCATAAACCCCTGCAACGCGGAGACTTTGTCATTCTTCATGGGGAAGACCAACAAACCACGGCCCCAAGACGGAAAACAGCCGCCTGCCTGCGGCGTGCCGCAACCATCCCAAAGGCTGGCACTGACATCCGCACGGGTCCCGACTCGACCCCCGCCCCTCGCCCGCATACTCTCGCGCCATGCAGATCGCATTCAAAGAGTGGGCGACGATCGTGGACGCCCTCGGCCGCGGCGACCAGTTCCTCATCTTCCGCAAAGGCGGAATCGCGGAAGGCCGCGGCGGGTTTCAAGTGGAGCATCCGCGTTTCCTCTTTTTCCCCACTCTGTTCCACCAGCAACGCGAGTCCGTGGTGCCGGCCGCACAGGCGCGCTACGATGAAATCGCCCCCGGCTTTCCGCCGGCGGACACGCTGCGGTTGGAATTTTGCGCAGAAGTGGTGGCGTGGCGGAAGCTCGACTCCTTCGCCACGGTCGAGCGCTTGCGCGGCCAGCATATCTGGCGTGAGGACGTGCTTGCCCAACGGTTCGACTGGGGCAAGGCCGCCAATCTCTTTGCGCTCGCGGTGCGCGTCGCCCGGCTGCCCCAACGCATCGACCTGCCCATGCTGCCCGCCTACGGAGGTTGCAAATCCTGGGTGGAACTCGCCGTGGACATCCCGACCGACACCGCGCAACCCGTGTTGCCGGAAGCAAACTTCCAAACCCGCCTGCAAGCCTTCGAGTCTGCCCTGGCCACCGCGTAACCCTCCTGCTGTGCAGCCGCCAAGCCCGGCAGTTCCGCTGAACACCTGCCCGCCCTGCCTGTCCAACCGCGCGTCCGACTGAACACTGAATACTGAACACTGTCCGTGGCCGCCTCCAACCAACACGCCGTCATCGTTCCCCCGCCAACGAGCGCGACGACCGGCACGAATGAAGCCCTGCGCGACATCCGCGGTCCCGTGCCGCTGCCGCCGGAGCTGCTGTGGCTGTGGATCGCCGTCGGCGCCGCCTTGGGGGGATTGATCGCGGTGCTCATCTGGAACAAGTGGTTCCGTCACGCTCCCGCCAAACCAGCCGCGCCGCCCGTCCCGCCGCACCAGCGCGCCAAGCACCGCCTCGCTGACGCGCTCGCGCTGCTGTCCCAGCCCAAGCCCTTCTGCACGGCCGTCTCGGACACGCTGCGCATCTATCTTGAGGAGCGCTTCGAGTTTCGCGCGCCGGAGCGGACCACGGAGGAATTCCTCGTGGACCTTCAGGCCACCGACCTGCTCAACGACTCGCAGAAGGAGTTCCTCACCGGCTTCCTCACCCGCTGCGATCTCGTGAAGTTCGCCCAACACGAGCCCAGCGAAGCCGACTTGCGCAGCCTGCACAGCGCCGCGCTCGGCCTCGTGGAGGAAACCGCCTACGACTTGCCACCGGCGGGGAAGGAGACGAAGGCATGAAGGAGAGAACGTTCAACGTCCAAAGCAGCGTTGGTGCGCCGTTGGCCATGGTTGGAAGTTGGAAGTTGAAGGTTGAACGTTGGACGTTTCCCCCCTCCCCGCTCCGCGTTCCGCGCTCCGCATTCGCATGAGCTTCTCCTTCGCCCATCCCTGGCTGCTGCTCCTGCTGCTCCTGCTGCCACTGCTCGCGTGGCTCAAAGGCAAGCGCGACGCCCAGCCCGCCTTTCTCTACTCCTCCGTGCAGCTCGTGCGGGGTCTGACCGGCCAGGTGCAATCCAGCGCCGGGGCCTGGCTGCGTGCCCTGCGCTGGCTGGCCCTGGCGGCTTTTTTCATCGCGCTGGCCCGGCCCCAGATCGGCGAGGGCGAAACCAAGGTGTCCGCCAGCGGCATCGACATCGTCATCGCTGTGGACCTCTCCCGCAGCATGGAGGCCGAGGACTTTTTCGACGCGAAGGGCCAGCGCATCAACCGTCTGACGCTCGCCAAAGACACCGTCCGAAAGTTCATCCTCAAACGGCCCAGCGACCGCCTCGGGCTGATCGCCTTCGCTGGCCGCGCCTATGTGGCCGGGCCGCTCACGCTGGACCACGAGTTTCTCATGCAGAATCTGGAGCGGCTGAATTTTGGCGGCATTGAGGAGGGCACCGCCATCGGCTCCGGCCTGATTGCCAGCGTCAACCGCCTGCGCGAACTCAAATCAAAGAGCAAGATCATCATCCTGCTCACCGACGGCGTGAACAATGCCGGCAAGGTCCCGCCCCTCACCGCTGCGGACGCCGCGCAAGCGCTCGCCATTAAGGTTTACACCATCGGCGTCGGCACGCACGGCACCGCGCCCATCCCGCAGGTGGACGCCTTCGGACGCAAGCGCATGCTCCAGATGGAAGTGGACATCGACGAGGACACGCTGAAAAAAGTCTCCGAGAAGACCGGCGGCAAATACTACCGCGCGGACAACACGGAGACGCTCCGGCGCATCTTCTCGGAGATCGATCAGTTGGAGAAGACCACGATCGAGGTGAAGAAATTCCAGCGCTACCGGGAGCTGTCGCACTGGCTCATCGCCGTCGGGCTGAGCGTGCTGCTGGCGGAGATGCTGCTGGCCAACACCTTGTGGAGGAAGCTGCCATGAAATTCGCCCTCCCATCGCTCCTCTGGCTCCTGCTCCTGGTGCCGCTGCTCGCCGTCTTCCTGATCTGGGCGTGGCACACCAAGGAGCGGCTGATCCGCCAGTTCGTGCAATCGCGGCTGCTCGCGCAGCTCACCGTCGGCGTGTCCAAGACGCGGCAGAAAGTGCGGCTGGGCCTGCTCGTTGCCGCAGTGACCTTCGGCTTGCTGGCGTTGGCACGGCCGCAGTGGGGATTCTCTTGGGAGGAGGTTTCGCAGAAGGGTCTGGACATCGTGGTGGCCATTGACACTTCCCGCTCGATGCTGGCCGCCGACATCCCGCCCAACCGGCTCGAACGCGCCAAGTTCGCCGCGCTGGATCTCATGAAGCTCGCGAAGAACGACCGGCTCGGCCTCGTGGCGTTCGCGGGCAGCTCCTTTCTGCAATGTCCGCTGACCCTCGACGAGGAGGCCTTCCGCCAAAGCGTGGCGGCGCTGGACGTGAACATCATCCCCCAAGGCGGCACCGCCATAGCCGAGACCATCCAGACCGCGCTGGCCGCGTTCAAGGAGGGCGAGAACCACAAGATTCTCGTGCTCTTCACCGATGGCGAGGATCACGAGACCGGGGTGGTGGAGGCCGCCAAGGCAGCGTCGGCCAAGGGGCTGCGCATCTTCACCATCGGCGTCGGCTCGGCCGAGGGCGAACTCATCCGCGTGCGGGACGACAAGGGCAAGCTGGACTTCCTCAAGGACGAGCAGGGCAACGTCGTGAAATCACGCCTCAACGAAACCCTGCTCCAGCAAATCGCCGGCGCGGCCGACGGATTTTACCTGCCGCTGCGCGGGGCCAACACGGCGGAAACCCTCTACGAGCGCGGGCTTGCACCGCTGCCCAAGTCCGAGTTCAACGCCAAGCTCATGCAACGCCATCACGAGCGATTTTACTGGCCGCTGGGCATCGCCGTCGTTTTGCTCGTGATCGAAATGTTTCTGCCCGAGCGCCAAAAAGTCCGCCGCCCCGCCGGCCTGAACACCCCGGGCGCAAACCTTTCTGTCTCCGCAAACACTGATGCAACCGTTGCGAAATAGTCTGGCAACAATCCACCGCGCCTTGGAGTGCTGCCTCCTTGTCACGCTGCCTCTCTGGTTGTTTCCGCTCCATGCCCTCGCCTCCCCTGCCGACGCGCTGAAGCAATACCAGTCCGGCCAATACGACGCGGCCCTCAAGGAATACGACCGCCTTCGCCTGCAGCGCCCCGAGGACTCGCGCCTCGCCTTCAACGCCGGTGCCGCCGCGTATCAGGCGAAGCAGTTCGAGGACGCCACGCGGCACTTCAGCGGCGCCACCGGCGCGCGCGATTCCAAGCTCGCACAAAGCGCGTTCTACAATCTGGGCAACGCCCAGTTCCAGCTTGGCAACGCCGCCCCCGATGCCAACCAGAAGCGCGAAGCCTGGGAAAGCGCCCTCGGCTTCTACGACACCGCCCTGAAGCTGGACCCCGCCGACGCCGACGCGAAGCACAACCGCGCGTTCGTGCACCGCAAACTGGAGGAGTTGAAGCAGCAGCAGGACCAACAGCAATCAAAAGACAATCAGGACCAAAAGAAGGACAACAAGCAGGACGACCAAAAGAAAGACCAGCAGAAGAAGGACGACCAGAAGCAGGACAAGTCGGGCCAGGACAAAAAGCAGGAGGACAAAAAGTCCGACGAGCAGAAGCAGCAGAAGCCCGACGGCTCCAAGCCGGACGAGAACAAGAAAGAGGAGAACCCGCCCAAGCCCGACCAACCCGGTGAACAAAAACAGCCGGAACAGAAAAAGCCAGACGACCAGAAAGGCCAGCAGAAACAGGGTCAGCAAGGCGACCAAGGCGACAAGGAATCCGCCCAGGCCGCCGCGTCGGGCCAGATGACCGCGCAGCAGGCGATGCAATTGCTCGATTCCCAACGTGCCGAGGAACGCGCCCTCATCTTCCTCCCCACCAACGCCACGCAGAAGGCCAGCGGGCGGGTGATGAAAAACTGGTGATGAAGACGGCTGAGGGACGTGATCCACGAGTTGAGTGCCGCATAAGCACCGGCGGCGGCGGCTTGCTGATCCGGCTGCTGGGCCTCGTTGGCTGCCTGCTCGC
>CAIPBN010000229.1 GCA_903863315.1 uncultured Verrucomicrobiota bacterium
AACCGCGCGGACCCGGCGACGTGGCAGGCCTTGGAAAACCTGGAGAAGGTCCCCGTCACCCGCGTGGAAACGGTGGACCTCTGGAACCGCTACGTGCTGCTCATCCTCCTCGCGGTCCTCATGGGCACCGACTGGCTGCTGCGGCTGCTGCGCGGGTTCGCTTGAATCGTTCTTGGCGGAAGTCGCTTCCAGCACGAACAGCCACACGGCAGGCCGCTCCGCGCCACGAAGCCTACTGTCTTCTCATCGCAACTCATCCGCTTTTCAAGTGCTTGCAGTTTGCTCTTCCCTGACTACACTCGCGCCTCTGTTTTGAACGGACACGTATGCTGACCTCCCACGAACTCTTCGGGTTTATGCCTGCCGCCTCGGCGGCCGACATCCTCGAAACCGCCTACACCAACGACCGCGAGCTTTATCGCGCCACGCTCAATGCGATTGCCCAAGCGCGCAAGGTGCGGCCCGTCTTCCTGGAAAAGCAGCCCCGGAAGGATCGCCACGTGGGCATGATCGCCTACCTGAGCCGGCCGGGCATGGAACTGGCCGCCGGCACGTTACTCCGTGGCTGGCTGCTCAAGGTCCACAAGGGCCTGCTGGCCGACTTCCTCGACGGCATCGGCGTCGCCCACAAGGAAGGCGTCGTGGACGATCTCCCTGAGACCATTGATGACGCCAAGCTGGCGGCGGCCGTGGACGCCGTGCTCGCCAAGCATCCCGCCGAGGTGGTCAAGGTTTACCTGCACTCCTTCAACACCATGAACGAGCTGCAATGGAAGAACCTGGACGCGTTGTTGCAGAACGACGCCCGCCTGCAGTTCTGATGCGGTAGTTGGTGCGATGTGGAGGTTCGCACGGCTGGTTTTCCCAGCCCGGGCTAAGGCGGCTTTTGGAGCGTGAATTTCACCGACTTCGGGGTTGCGGGAGGAAGAGTCGTGTGCGACAGAGTAAACCATGATTGGCCGTCAAAAGACCAAGTCATCAACGCATCCAACAGCTCGTAAAAAACTACCTCCCCGCATGGCTGCCAAAACCTCCTCGAAGTCGTCCTCGGCTGCACCTGCCCGGCGGCGTATCGCCTTCAGCATCTCCGCGCCCGACGCCCGCGACGTCAAGCTGGCCGGTGATTTCACCGGCTGGGAGGACGCCGCGCTGGCCATGAAACGCCAGGCCAATGGCTCTTGGAAGGCCAACGTCGCCGTCCCGCCCGGCCTGCACGAATATCGCTTCATCGTGGACGGTCAGTGGGCCGACGATCCGAAGTGCGATCTCCGCAAACCCAATCCATTCGGTGGCGAGAACTGCCTCCGGGTGGTGGATTGAGCCATCCCTTCAACCTTCAATCTCGACTCTCCTTCGCATGGAAACCTTTCTGAGCATTCTGGTGGGCATCGGCCTCAGCGCTGCCTGCGGCTTTCGCGTGTTCGTGCCGATGCTGATCGTCAGCGCAGCGGCTTGGATGGGCTGGCTGCCGTTGTCGGTGGACTTTCAGTGGCTGGGCACGCTGCCGGCCTTGATCGCCTTCACGGTGGCCACGGTCGTGGAGGTGGCCGCCTACTATGTGCCGTGGGTGGACAACGCGCTGGATGCGCTCGCCGGGCCCGTGGCCACGGTTGCCGGCACGGTCCTCATGGCGTCCGTCTTGGGGGATATGACGCCGCATTTGAAGTGGACGCTGGCCATCATTGCCGGCGGCGGCACGGCCGCAACGGTCCAGAGCTTCACCACGGTCGCCCGCGCCGGATCGAGTGTCGTGTCGTTGGGTTTCCTCAATCCGCTGTTTGCCACGGTGGAGCTCATTGGAGCAACCGGCCTGGCGGTGCTGGTCATCGCCCTGCCGATTGCGGGACTGCTGGTGGCTGGCGGAGTCATCTGGCTGCTGGTGCGGTTCGTCCGCCGTTGCCGTCGGCCGACCAGCAGTTCCTCACCCGCCTGACCCCAAGGTGACCGGCAACTCGCCGGCGCTGCTGAGGAAGGGAGGCTCGCCGGCATGTTTTCTTGGAACTTCACCAGCCGGCTTGGATTTGAGGGTTCCTAGGGGTAGCCTCGCTTCCCATGGCAGTTTGCAAGACACGCGTCCTGCTGGCCGACGATCATAGCGTCGTCCGCAACGGCTTCCGCCGCATCCTGGCCGACCAGCCAGACATGGAGGTGGTCGGCGAAGCTGCGGACGGACGGCAAGCCGTGGAGATGGTCGCCCAGCTCACCCCGGACATTCTGGTGATGGATGTCACGATGCCTCACCTCAACGGCATCGAGGCCACCCGCCAGATCGTCAAGACCGGGGCACGGACGCGGGTGCTGGCGTTGTCCATGCAGAAGGACGGCGTGTATGTGCGCGAGATGCTGCGGGCGGGAGCGCGTGGCTACCTGCTCAAGGAGTGCACGGAAAGCGACCTGCTGGCCGCCGTGCGGGCGGTGGCCGTCGGCAAGGCGTGGCTGAGCCCTGAGGTGAGCGATGCGGTGCTGGACGATTACCGCAAGCACGTCACCAACCCGATCGATCTGCTGTCCGCGCGCGAGCGCGAGGTTCTGCAATTGATCGCCGAGAGCCGGACGAACAAGGAAATCGCCGCCCAGCTCGGTTTGAGCGTTTACACCGTCGAGGCACACCGGGGCCGCGTGATGGAGAAGCTGAACCTGCATTCCAGCACCGAGCTGGTCCGCTTCGCAGTGCGGCACGGGATGGTGGGTTGAACCGCCCGCGCGTCCATGCCCTTCAACTTCCTCAACTTCAGCGGCCGCCATGTGCTGCGCGGCTTGGCGCTGGGCTTCCTGCTGGTGCTGGTGTTGCTGGGCGCGGCCGGCTGGGTGGCGGTGCGCCAGAGCCGGCTGATCCGCGATGGCGTGGCGCAACTGGCGCGCACGCAGCTCGTCATCGCCCGGCTGGTGCATGATGTGCAGATGGAGGAGAATGCCATGACCGAGGTGCTCCACCGGGTGGCCCAGCTCAATCCACAGCCTGCCGATCATTCGGCACTGCTGCGGGAACTGGACGAAAGCGACCGTCAACTGGCCCGGCTGTCCGCCGAGGCGCGGGCGGCGGCGGGCAGTCAACTATGGGCCGATTTGGAGGCCAGCGTGAAGGTGTTCACTGCGGAGGCACACCGCGTCCTGGCCACCAACGCCCCGGTGCCCCGGGAGAAGCTGGAGATGCTCTTCGCCCAGCACGACCGGGTGGTGGGATTGGTGAACGAGCTGATTCGCACCAGCTCGGAACGGCTGACCGCCGCCGAACGCGACATCGAGCGCCAGTCCGAGGAGCTCGGAGGCGATGCCGCCTGGCTGCTCGGCGCGAGTCTCGTGCTCGCCATCGCCTGCGCCCTTACGACCATTGGCTTCGTGCGCCAAAGCATTCACCGCATCCAGTGGCAGTCCGGCGAGCTGGACCGGGTGTCATGGCACATGCTGCAAAGCCAGGAACAGGTGGCACGTCGCTTTTCCCATGAGCTGCACGACGAACTCGGCCAGTCACTGGCTGCCGTGCGCTCCAACCTGACGAAGGGTTCCACGCAGAGTCTCGATGCGTTGCGGACCGACTGTCTGCAACTCGTGGACGAGTCGATTGCCAACGTGCGCGAGCTGTCGCAACTGCTGCGGCCGGCGATTCTGGACGACTTCGGCCTGGATGCCGGCCTGCGTTGGCTCGCGGAGAAGTTCGCGGAACGCACCCGGTTGAAGGTG
>CAIPBN010000230.1 GCA_903863315.1 uncultured Verrucomicrobiota bacterium
CCCGGGCCTCGTCTTCAGGTGGACCGGGCGGGCTGCACGTCCACCCGGTCCGCCGGACCGCGATCAGGTTGGACCCAGAGATCACGGTCCGGAGCGCGTGGGGCCGGCGGCTACTGCCAGTAGCGGGGGGCCTTGTGTCCGGTGTCAGCAACCGTCAGACAGGTTGAGGTCTTTCACTAACGGAGGAATTCTGGATCATCGCAGCCCATGAGGTAGCGAAGATGAGACAGAATTCCGGGCCGCAATCGGCCGAGAAGCATGTGAAGGAGATCCGCCGGCGGACGCGGCGGAAGTTTTCTGCAGAGGAGAAGATCCGGATCGTCCTTGCCGGGCTGCGGGGCGAGGCGTCGATCGCCGAGCTGTGCCGGCGGGAGGGGATTGCCGAAGGCCTCTACTACAGCTGGTCGAAGGAGTTCCTGGAAGCTGGCAAGCGCCGCCTTGCGGGCGACACAGCGCGCGAGGCGTCATCTGGCGAAGTGAAGGACCTGCGCCACGAGATGGGCGCGCTCAAGGAGGCGGTCGCTGACCTCACCCTCGAGAACCGCCTGCTCAAAAAAAGCATGATCGCGGATGGGGACGACCCCGAATGAGGTATCCTGCATCCGAGAAGCTGGAGATCATCCGCCTGGTCGAGGGCTCGCACCTGCCGGTGAACCGGACGCTGGAGAAGCTGGGCGTCTCCCGCCCGACCTTCTATCGCTGGTGCGACCTCTACCAGCGCTTTGGCGAAGACGGACTTGAGGATCGCCGCTCAGGCCCGGGCCGCGTGTGGAACCGCATCCCGGACGAGGTGCGCGGCCAGCTGATCGACCTCGCGCTGGAACAGCCTGAGCTCAGTCCGCGCGAGCTCGCCGTCACCTTCACAGACGAACGCGCGTACTTCGTCTCGGAAGCCAGTGTTTACAGGCTTCTGCGAGCACATGGCCTGATCACCAGCCCGGCGTTCGCCGTGATGAAGGCCGCCGATGAGTTCCACGACAAGACTACCGCGCCCAACCAGCTCTGGCAGACAGACTTTACCTATCTCAAGGTTACTGGCTGGGGTTGGTTCTATCTCTCCACCATCCTCGATGACTTCTCGCGCTACATCATCGCCTGGAAGCTCTGCACCACGATGCGGGCGAGCGATGTGACGGATACAATCGAGATGGCGCTGGAGGCGTCCGGACTTGAAGAGAGGTCCAAGGCTCATAGGCCGCGGCTTCTCTCCGACAACGGCTCGTCCTACATCGCAGGCGATCTCGCCAAATGGCTCGACGACCAGGGCATCGGCCATGTCCGCGGCGCGCCCAACCACCCACAGACGCAAGGCAAGATCGAGCGCTGGCATCAGACGCTCAAGAACCGCATTCTTCTGGAGAACTACTATCTGCCGGGAGACCTCGAAGCCCAGATCGGCGACTTCGTCAGCCACTACAATCACCGCCGCTACCACGAGAGCCTCGGCAATCTAACACCAGCCGATGTCTACTCAGGCCGTGGCCAGACCATCCTCATGAAACGGGAGGCCATCAAACAACGCACCTTCGAACAACGCCGCTTGCAGCACGCCAGACGCGCTGCTTAAACACCAACACCAGATGAGCAGAATCCTCCGTTAGGAAGCCGCCCTCGCTGTCTCAAGTTATCCGACGACGGACAGCCAGGACGACGGGACGTCGGATCGCATGAGCGGGTCATTCGTAAGACCGTATGTCCTTCTTGCCGACGACGGTGGCTCGCCCAACGATGCGGGTCGAGGGTTGCTCGTAGGATGAGCAGAGCCTCACGCAAGGAGGACTGTGAACAGGCGTGGAATAAGGACCCCGTTTTCGAG
>CAIPBN010000231.1 GCA_903863315.1 uncultured Verrucomicrobiota bacterium
CTTCGTCAGCGACTGTGAGAAGTTCGGCAGCAAATCCGCATTGGAGCGCTTGGTTGACCGCCTCCTCGTCTCCCCGCAGTTCGGTGTGCGCTGGGCGCGCCCGTGGCTAGACTATGCGCGCTACGCCGATTCCCACGGCTTCCAGCGCGACGACTTTCGCGACCTCTGGCCGTATCGTGACTGGGTCGTCAACGCGCTCAACGCCGACATGCCCTTCACGCAGTTCACTATCGAGCAACTCGCGGGCGACCTCTTGCCCAACGCGACCGAGTCGCAGCGCATCGCCACCGGCTTCAATCGCAGCGCGCCCACGAACGTCGAGGCCGGCACTGATCCTGAGGAGACGCGCATCAATCAAGTCCATGACCGCGTCAGCACGCTCGGCACGGTCTGGCTCGGCTCCACGCTCGAATGCGCTCAGTGCCACGACCACAAATATGACCCCGTCTCCCAACGCGACTACTACGGCCTCTTCGCCTTCTTCAACAACACGGAGCTGGAAGCCGAACGCACTAACCCGAAAGTGCCCGGCTCGATTCAGTTCAAAGGCCCGACGATGGAACTCACGGACACCGGCTCTTCCGGTGAGCGCCAGTCCATCCTGGCCCGCATCGCCACTGTGACAGGGCAACTCGCCGCGCTTGAGAAATCCGCCTCCACTGGTCAGGTCGAATGGGAAGCCACGTTGGCTCAGAGTGCCGCGCAATCTGCTCAGGAGCATGTCCTCGACATCGCCGACTTCGACTCCACCGGTGGCGCGACGCATGAACTCCTTCCCGACAAGTCCGTCCTTATCAGCGGCGAGCCGGTGCCAGACAAGGACACTTACCTCCTCGAAGTCCGCACCGCGCTCACCGGCATCCGCGCCGTGAAGCTGGAGGCGCTCACGCACGATTCGCTGCCCGGCAAAGGCCCCGGTCGCGGCGACGCCACGCGCCCGAACTTCGTGCTGAACAATTTCACCGTGACCGCCGCGCCCGCGAGTCAGCCCGCGCAGGCAAAGCCGGTGAAGTTCACCAAGGCCACCGCCTCCTTCTCGCAATCCAACTTCCCCGTGCCAAACCTGCTCAACCCGGACAACACCGCGAAGGGCGGCTGGGCCATCAACCCGCGCTTCCACGAGCCGCACTGGGCCTTGCTGGAGACGGCGGAGCCGATCGGCTTCCTCGGCGGCACGGTGCTGCGGTTCAAGCTGGAGCAAAATTTCGGCGCGAGCCGCACCATCGGCCGGCTGCGGCTCAAGGCCCTTACGGGCAATGTCAGCGGCACGCCGTTGCCGGTGGAGGTGGCCGAAGCGTTGAAGGTGCCTGCTGCGAAGCGAACCACGAAGCAAGCGAAAGCGCTCGCGGACTTCCGCCTCAAGGACAACCCCGAACATGCGCGGCTGGAAAAGGAGAAGTCCCGCCTTGAAGCGGACCTGCGCAAACTGAAGGCACCCACCACGCTCGTCATGCGCGAGACCACGCCCCGAATGAGCACCATGTTCATGCGGGGCGAATTCCGCACGCCCGGCGACAAGGTGGAGCCGCATGTGCCGGCGGTGTTGCATCCGCTAAACGCGCCCTCAGCGGCGCGCACCCGCCTCGATCTCGCGCAGTGGCTCGTCAGCCGCAAGAACCCGCTCGCCGCGCGTGTCGTGGTGAATCGATGGTGGACTGAGTTATTCGGCCACGGCCTCGTCACCACGCCGGAGGATTTCGGCATCAAGGGCGAGCCGCCCACGCACCCTGAGTTGATCGACTGGCTCGCGGTCGAGTTCATGGACAACGGCTGGAGCATGAAGAAACTGCTCAAGACCATTGTGACCAGTGCCGCTTACCGGCAGTCCTCGCGTGTCACGCCCGACCTCTTCGCCCGCGATGACCAGAACCTCCTCTACGCCCGCGGCCCGCGCCATCGCCTCGATGCCGAGACGATTCGCGACAACGCCCTCGCCATTGCGGGCCTGTTGAACCCGAAGCTCGGCGGCCCGCCCATTCACCCATATCAGCCCGACGGCCTGTGGGTGAAAGTCGGCGGCCAGCGCTACGACTACATGGTCAGCCCCGGCGACGAGAAACACCGGCGCGGCCTCTACGTTATCTGGAAACGCGGCGCGCCGTATCC
>CAIPBN010000232.1 GCA_903863315.1 uncultured Verrucomicrobiota bacterium
CGCTACGGCGGCGAGGAGTTTGCCATCCTGCTGCCGTTCACCCACCAGCAGGCAGCGCTGGCGCTGGCGGAGCGCACGCGCGCCACCATCGAGGGGGCGCAATGGGAGTTGCGGCCGGTCACCGCCAGCTTTGGCGTGGCCACGCTCGCCCCGGACACGCATTCAGCCGCGCGCCTGGTGGAGGAGGCAGACCAGGCGCTTTACCATTCCAAGGAGCAGGGGCGCAACCGCGTCACCCATGCCAGTTCACTTCCCAAAAAATGAAACCCGCAGCCAAAGCCAAGCCCGCCCCCACGCCCGCGCCTTCCGCCCCGCCCCCGGCCGGCCCGGCGAAGAAGCGCATTCTCGTGGCGGATGACCACCCGTTTCTCCGCGTGGGCCTCACCCACATGATCAACCACGAGGCGGACCTGATCGTCTGCGGCGAGGCGGCAAGCATCGCGGCGGTGCGCCAGGGGGTGGAGCAGCTCAAGCCCGATCTGCTGCTCACGGATCTGTGTCTGGGCGATGGCGATGGGCTGGAGCTCATCAAGTCGCTCAAGGCGCAGTTTCCAGCCCTGCCCATACTCGTCCTCTCGCAGCAGGATGAAACCCTCTTTGCGGAGCGGGTGCTGCGGGCCGGTGCGCGCGGCTACATCATGAAGGAGCGGGCCACGCAGGACGTGATGGAAGGCATCCGCACGATTCTAGCCGGCGATCTCTACGTCAGCCGCAAGGTCGCCGCGCTGGCCATGCGCAAGCTGGTGGAAGGAGGCGCGGAGGCGCCCGCTAACGCCGGTTCGGAGATCGCCGGGCTTTCGGATCGCGAACTTCAGGTGTTCCGGCTGCTCGGAGCGGGGAAGGGGACGATGGAAATTGCGGAAGCCCTCAAGCTCAGCCACAAGACCATCGAAACCTATCGCGAGAACATCAAGCGCAAGCTCGGTCTCTCCAATGCCACCGCCCTCATCCATCGCGCGACGGAGTGGGTGCAGGCGCAGGCCAAGTCCGATTGAAGCGGCGGCAGAGCAGCGGCAGGTGCTGACCTGCCCGCCTATTTCCCCGCCACTTTGTTGACCGTGTTGTAGATGGTCTGGTTGATGGGCGTGCCGTCGGCGGCGTTGATGTTCATGCGGATGCGCATCTGCATGACGGGTTTCACACCGCCTTCGACTTCCAGGAACACGGTCTTGCCGTCGGGACGAACGGTGGCCTTCTTCACCACGAGGTCCTCACCGCCGAACTTGGAGTTGGCGATCTTGTTGTTGCCGATGACCTTGTCCGGCTCGGCAACGGAATACATCTGCGAGCCGTAGCCGGAGGTCCATTTGTAGTTCCACTGGTCAATGGCCCAGTTGCCGTCATCGGCGGCGGACTTGGCGTCGAGCGCGCTGGTGAAGGTGATCTCGATGCCGTTGGGCTGCACATGCAGTTCCTTGGGCATGGCGACGGGCTTGCCGGTGTAGCGCACGCGATGGAACGCGCCGGTCTTGGCGCCGCTGCTCTGCCAGACGCGCAGGCCGGTGGCGTAGAGCTGGCCGTCGCGCGGGCTGAAGCGGGCGCGCATGATGCCCGACTCGAAGTTCAGCGGGAAGCGCACCGCGCCGCCCTGCACCTGGCCGCCGACCTCTTCCTTCAACACCTTGAAGAGCGAGCAACTGCCGTAGCTCATGTGCAGCATGTCACCGCGGAACGGCCCCCACTTGTCACTGGTCACCCAGACCTGGCCGCCGCTGGAATTATCCACCTGATGCGGGAGCCAGAAGAGGGGCTTGTCATAGTCCGTCGGCGGCGTGGTGGTGTGCGCGGTATGGGCGTGGCCGTAGAAGCCGCCGGCCTTCATCAGGTTCACACGTGAGCTGGGCACCCAGTTGCCCTCGTTGTCGGATGAGGTCACCTCGTCGTTTGGCCCCATGCCAATGCCGTTGGGCGCGCGCAGGCCGTTGGCCCAAGCTTCGAGCTTCGAGCCATCCTTGGAGACCTTCGCCACGACGCCGTGATGCTGGTGCTTGAAGGGGCCGAGGTTGCCACCCTTGTTGAAGTAAAAGTTGCCGGCACGGTCGGTTTCGAGGCCGAGGTTGAACTCGTGGTAGTGCGAGCTGATGGCGATGTCGTTGTTGAAGTTCTCGTAGAAGTCCGCCTCGCCGTCGCCATTCAAATCATGCAGCCGCGTGATCTGGTCGCGGCCCAGCACATAGACCTTTTCGTCCACAATCTTGAGGCCAAGGGGCTGGAACAGGCCGGTGGCGAAACGCTTCCACTTGAGCTTGTCGAGCTTGTCGTCAATACCGCTAACCAGCCACACGTCGCCGCTGACGCTGCAAATCGCGGCCTTCGTCGCGTCGGCAAAGAAGTCAAAGCCGCTGGTGCGAATCCACGAGTTCCACGGATTCGCTTTGCCGTCGGGGAGCGTGAGGGTGTCCACGGTGTAGGCCCCGTCGTTCTTGCCGAGCACGCCAGCAGTTTCGATGACCGGGTTCCATTGGGCCGCGCCGCCTTTGGTGAGGGCGGCGAGGTTTGCGGTGGCGGGTTTGGCTTCGGTGCCCGACGGGGAGAGCGCGACGGCGAAGGTGGTGCCGGCCTGGAGCGCGGGGAGATTCAACACGAGCCAGCCTTCGGGGGAGGTTTCAATCTTTGATCCGGCGAGCGAGCAGGTGGCCTTGAGCTTGGTTTCCCCGGTGGCGAGCAGGAGCTTTTGCGACGGAGCCGCCCCCTCGAAGTGAAACGTGCGAGTGAACGCGCCGCTGGCCGCGTCGTAGCCGGGCAACTCCAGCACGCCGGCCTTGCCGACGGTGTAGCTGAGAATGACC
>CAIPBN010000233.1 GCA_903863315.1 uncultured Verrucomicrobiota bacterium
CGGCCCACCGTCAGCATGAACACCGTGTAAATCAGCCCGCCGCCGATGGCCTTGACCGCCACCTCCATCCCGCCGCCGAAACTCGCCAGCACAACTGCCAGCACACACCACGCCGCCGCGTCGCCAATCGCCCCCGCCGCCAGCGACAGCGTGCCCAGCGCCGTCCCCGTCAGCCCGCGCTCATAAATGATGCGCGCCAGCATCGGAAAGGCCGTGATGGCGATGGCCGCGCCCAGGAATAGCGCCGCCTCATACGTCCGCACCTTCTCACCGAAGAGCCCCGGCACCGTCATCAGCCACGGCGTGAGCAGCGCGCCCAGCGCGAACGGCACCAGCAGCCCGGACAGCGACACGGCGGTGGCGCTCCTTGCCTGAAGGTGAAACAGCTCCGTCTCAAACTCCACCCCCACCAGGAACATGTAGAGGCCGATGCCCAGTTGCGCCGCGACAAACAGCACCCGCAGCGATTCCGCGGGAAACAACGCCCACTGCACTTCCGGGGCCAGTTGGCCGAGCAACGACGGCCCCAGCAACACCCCCGCCACCATCTCCCCGACCACCTGCGGCTGCCCCATGCGCTTGGCCGCCAGCCCCACTAGCCGGCACGCCGCCAAGATGACGAACATCTGGAGGAAGAAGAGAACGGAAAGCTGGGGTGCGCTCATGGTGGCCAAACCGATTTATTACGTATGCGTATAAAGTGCCGGTCGTTGCCCGTCAACGAACGTTTTACGGCGATGCCGGCCAACCAGCGCATCCGCGCGCTGCCCCGGAGCGCAGGGTGGGACCGTAAGTTTGCGCCACAGCCTCAACTTTGGGTTGGACCGGACCTTTTCCGGCGGGTTCGGGCGGGGCCGCCGGAGTTGCCCTTCGCGTTTCAATGATGAAGCCAAAGACTTCACCAAGCCCTTGCTGGACAGGCTACAACTCAAGTTTTAGCGTCACCACTCATGAGCCTGAACAACGACAATTCTGTCGCTCAATAAGAATGTTAGGCCGCTCCACGCCATGATTGCATATCTCGCACTTCTCCGCGTCCCGCAGTGGATGGCGCTGTCGAAGACCCAGCGCCGATTCGTTTGGCGGCATTACGTTCATCCGCTGCTGACCCGTTTGTCGGTCATGATTACCAAGACCGTTCTCCTTTTGCTTTTCATCATCGCGGCCTACTGGTTTGGAGCATTCGGCAGTCTGACCTTGTCCATCGCCACGACCATTGCGACAGTCTTTCTCATACCCGAGTTGCTGGACTTGTGGTTGGTGACGCGGCATCGTCAGGATATTGAGGCATACATTCAGAGTCATGGATCAGAGATTCAATCCGTGTGAGCTGGGTCGTTAGGCGGCTCGCCCATCATGCAACCAGGGATTCTCAGAATGTTTCGCGGAGATGCAGCGCAGCATTACCCGATCAAGTGCGCGACATGGGGCTTCGCTCACGATTACCGATACTCCATACCAGTGCTTTGCTTCTCGATTGAGACCGAGCCGCAGGACAGCATTTTCCCAGAAGAGGACGGATGGTCGCACAAACCATCATGGCGTCTTGATGTTTGGGCGCGGGCTTTGGGTCCAGAGGTTCTACGGCCAGGCTGTCAGTTTCGTATTCCCAACTGCCACGACGAGTTCACCGGCGTCATCTTCACGGCATTCTATTACGACGAGCACGAAGGGACGACTCACAACGTTATCACCGTGCGTCACTTTACGGACGACATTCTCGACCTCTCGATTGAGGGTTACATCCGTCACGAGTTCGCCTCGATGCGCCCAACGCGGATTAAAGTCGATGCTCGGTTCACTCGGCTTTCTCCTCACGGCGTGATTGACACAGTTTACAATCGCGAGCCCCTTCCACCACACGAGCCACCCTATGGAGCTACTGTCTGCCAGATTGACGCCTCCTCCTGAGAAACTAGCCACCTACGTCATGGGTTGGGAACGAGAGGTGGTAGTTCAGGGCGGTGGCTAGGTGCTGGAGGCGGGAGCGCGGCGTTCACGCCGCAGAAAGCCCCGTCGCGACAGCGCGGTGCGAACGGTCCTGACCTACGCACGATTCTGCGGCATGAATGCCGCGCTCCACGTCCTCGCGCTTCCGTTCCATTTCGGAATTTAGATTGAACTTGGGTCGGCAGATCATTCTAGCCACCAGATTTGCGCTTTCCGCGCCGGACGAATCGCCCCTAAAATGCCCGCATGCGCATTCTGATCGCCGAAGATGACCCGGTTTCCCGCGAGATCCTCCGCCACGCCCTGTCCGCGCTGGGGCACGAGGTCACTGCGGTAGCCGATGGCCGCGCCGGCTGGGAGGCGTTTCAGCAGTCACCCGCCGAAGTGGTCATCACCGACTGGATGATGCCGGAGATGGACGGACCCACGCTCTGCCGCCGCATCCGCGAGATGAAGACCCGGCACTACGTCTATGTGGTGTTCCTGACCGTGGTGAACGGGAAGACGCGCTATCTGGAGGCGATGGCAGCCGGGGCCGACGACTTCCTGAGCAAGCCGCTGGACCGGGAGCAGATGTCCGCCCGGCTGTGCGTGGCGGAGCGCATTCAGAGCCTCCATCGTGAGCTCAACGAGCTGAAGGGAGCCTTGCGCTTCTGTCCCGGGTGCAAAAGCTACTGTGACAACGCGGGCCACTGGCAGCCGATTGAAAAGCTGCTGGAGCCCACGCTCCAAGGCGAAGTGCAGCCCCGGATCTGCCCCGAGTGCGAGGCCGCGCTGGCGCGGGCGGCGGCTGACTGAATCTGGCCGGGTTGGAGAAAAGCGAGGTTCCGCAGCGGAACCACGGAACCACGGCGAAGCGGAAGCCTGCCGTTCAGGGAACCTTCAGCAACTCATCCGCCGTCCAAGGACGCCCTGAGCGATCCTTGGTCTCGTCCCGGATGGCCTTGACCTGCGCGGGGGTCACGAAGGAGGCCTTGTTGCCCCAGTCGGCATTGTTGCGGATGAAGCTGGACACGGCGGCGATATCGGCATCGCTCAGCACATCGCGCCAAGGCACCATGACGTTGCTGTAAGCGGCCCCCTTGACGGTCATCGGGCCACCCACGCCATCCAGCACCAG
>CAIPBN010000234.1 GCA_903863315.1 uncultured Verrucomicrobiota bacterium
AGTGACAAAAAGAGCCGACAAGCAATTTCGCCGCCTCACCTGCCGGGCCAGACTGGCAATCCAAGCTTGCGCGGGCAAAACGATTCCACTAGCAATCCACCCCTCGACGCTGGTCTGCCACGGTGTGCGCCCGCGTTCCCGTTAAACAACCAAACAACACACTTCGAAGCCATGCCCGCCGCGTTCCCCGCCATTCCCAAGATCTCCTACGAAGGCCCGCACTCCAAGAACCCGCTCGCCTTCAAGCACTACAACGCCGACGAGCTGGTCGAGGGCAAGACCATGCGCGACCACTTGCGCTTCTCCGTCGTGTATTGGCACACGATGTGTGGCAACGGCACCGACATGTTCGGCTGGGGCACGGCCCAGCGGCCGTGGGAAGCCGGCCTCAGCGGCATCGATCTCGCCAAGGCCCGCGTCCCGGTCTTCTTCGAGATTTGTGAGAAACTCGGCGCGCCCTACTACGCGTTTCACGATCGCGACGTCGCCCCGCACGGCAAAAACCTCAAGCAGTCGAACCAATATCTCGACACCATCACCAAGCTCCTCAAGGCGCAGCAGAAGAAGACCGGCGTGAAGCTCCTCTGGGGCACCGCCCAGCTCTTCGCCCATCCCCGCTACGCCCATGGCGCGGCCACCAGTTGCAGCGCGGACGTCTTTGCCTATGCCGCCGCGCAGGTGAAGAAGGCCCTCGAAGTCACCCACGAACTGGGCGGCGAAGGCTACACCTTCTGGGGCGGCCGCGAAGGCTACAGCACCCTCTGGAACACCGACATGAAGCGCGAGCTCGATCACCTCGCCAAGTTCCTCCACCTCGCCGTCGCCTACGCCAAGGAAATCGGCTTCAAGGGCCAGTTCTACATCGAGCCCAAGCCCAAGGAACCCACCAAGCACCAATACGACTCCGATGCCGCCGCGTGCCTGAACTTCCTCCGCGAATACGACCTGATTGACCACCTGAAGCTGAACTTGGAGACCAACCACGCCACGCTCGCCGGCCACTCCATGCAGCACGAGATGGAAGTCGCCGGGGCCGCCGGGGCGCTCGGCTCCATCGACGCCAACACGGGCGACCTCATGCTGGGCTGGGACACCGACCAGTTCCCCACCGACATCTACCTCACCACGCAGTGCATGCTCAGCCTGCTCAAATACGGCGGCTTCACCACCGGCGGCGTGAACTTCGACGCCAAGGTGCGCCGCGAGAGCTTCGAGCCCATCGACCTCTTCCACGCGCACATCGGCGGCATGGACGCCTTCGCGCGCGGGCTGAAGATCGCCGCTGCCATCCGGGCCGACGGGCGGCTGGCCGACTTCGCGCAGAACCGCTACCGCAGTTGGGATGCCGGCATCGGCAAGGACATCGAGAAGGGCAAGACCAGCTTCAAGCAGCTCGAAGCCTACGCCCTCAAGCAGGGTGAGCCCGAACTCGAAAGCGGCCGGCAGGAATACCTCGAGAACTTGATCAACGAGTTCATCTGAGGCGGTCGGACTGTATTCCCATTCAAGCAATCAGCCCACGGGGTGGCCGTTTGGCCACCCCGTCTTCGTGTCCCTGTCCTGCCGCCCAAGCCGCTGGCTAGGCAGCGGTGAAAGCGCGGACGAACTGGCGGCTGGGCGCAGAATCCGCACTCCGCAATCGTTCGGTCGTGTGGATTTGCGATTCCCGCTGCGGCCGCCCTGCCTTTGCGCTTGCAAAGCCACCGCTGCCGCGCACGCTCTGCGCCCTCGTATGCTAAAAGCTGGAATCGTCGGCTTGCCCAATGTCGGCAAGTCCACCCTGTTCAACGCCGTCACCCGCACCCGCAAGGCGGAGGCGGCCAATTACCCCTTCTGCACCATCGACCCGAACGTCGGTGTCGTGACCGTCCCCGATGAGCGGATGTATGTGCTTCAGAAGATTGCCAAGACCAACGTCGTCATCCCGGCGGCCATTGAGTTCGTGGACATCGCAGGTCTCGTGAAAGGCGCGAGCGCGGGCGAGGGCCTGGGCAACAAGTTCCTCACGCACATCCGCGAGGTGGACGCCATCGTGCAGGTGGTCCGCTGCTTCGAGGACGCGGACATCCACCACGTCTCCGGCAACGTGGACCCGGTGCGTGACATCGAAGTCATCAACACCGAGCTGGTCCTGGCGGATCTCGAATCCGTGAAGAAGCGCCGCGAGAAGATCGCCCGCGACGTGAAGCGCGGGGACAAGACTGCAGCGGCGGAAGACGCCGTGCTGGCGAAGTTCGAGCCCGTGCTCGACGCCGGCAAGCTGGCGCTCTCCGTGGAGCTGACGCCCGAGGAGAAGATCATCTCGCGCACCTTCTGGCTGCTGACGGACAAGCCCACCATCTTCGCGTGCAATGTGAAGGAGTCCGATCTCGCCACCGCCGAGACGAACGCCTACGTGCAGAAGGTCCGCGACTACACCAAGACGCATCTGGCCTGCGAGGCGGTCGTCATCAGCGCGCAGATTGAGAGTGATTTGATTGATCTCACGCCCGAGGAGGCGAAGGCGTTTCTGAAGGAGCTGGGCGTGGACGAGAGCGGTGTGGGCGCGCTCATCCGGGGCACCTACCATCTGCTGGGCCTGCGCACCTACTTCACGGCCGGTGAGAAGGAAGTCCGCGCGTGGACCATCCACGCAGGCGACACCGCGCCCAAGGCGGCGGGTGTCATTCACTCCGACTTCGAGCGCGGCTTCATCAAGGCGGAGACGGTTGCCTACAACGATCTGGTGAACTGCGGCTCGGTTGCGGCGGCCCGGGACAAGGGCCTTTACCGTATGGAAGGCAAGGAATACGTGGTGAAGGACGGGGACGTGCTGCTCTTCAAGTTCAACGTGTAAACATTGATTGTCGCTGGCCGGGCTGGTTGCTTGAACGCCGGTTCATCGGCAAATTGATCCGTTGCGGGTCGAAAAACTGATGCAGTGAAGTCTCGCTAGTCCCGCGCACGTCTGTTACCGACATCAGCGCGGCATGCTTGACCTTCCTGTCCAAATAATTCGCGGTGTCCTGGCTGGTCTGGGGCGGTTCAGCCTCATGGTGATGGAGGTGGTGCGTTCCCTCGCGACCCAGCGGCTGTCTGGACGAGATTTGGTGGCGCAGATGTATTTCATCGGGGTGAAGTCCCAGACGGTGGTGCTCGTGACCGGGGCCTTCACGGGCATGGTCCTGTGCGCGCAGACCTACTTCCAGTTTCACAAGGTCAAGATGGACACGGCGACGCTCGCCGTGGTGAGCGTGTCCATGTGCGGCGAACTGGGGCCGGTCCTGACGGCGTTGATGGTGGCCGGCCGAGTGGGTGCGTCCATGGCGGCGGAGCTGGGCACGATGAAGGTGACGGAGCAGGTGGACGCGCTGCGCACGCTCGCGGCGCACCCGATTGATTA
>CAIPBN010000235.1 GCA_903863315.1 uncultured Verrucomicrobiota bacterium
GCGAAAGTCCAAATGCTCCATCGGTGTTCAATCCGTGTTTCATCCGTGGCTAAAAGTCAGTTTACATCAATCCGAGTTGCAGCCGCGCCGCCTCAGTCATCATGCCCTGGTTCCACGGCGGGTCCCAGACCAGCTCCACGTTCACGTCGTCAATGCCTTCGAGGCAGAGGAGCTTGTTCTGCACGTCCTGCACCAGCACCGGGCCCATGCCGCAACCGGGCGCGGTGAGCGTCATCTTCACGTCCGCCTTGTAGCTGTTACTGCCCAGCTCGGTGAGGTCGCAGTTATAGATGAGGCCGAGGTCGGCGATGTTGACGGGAATTTCCGGGTCGTAACAGGTGCGGAGCTGCGTCCAGACCTGTGCGTTGAGCGCGTCCTTCGTGACCGGGCCGGCGGGCGCGGGCACGGCGGCAGGAGCTGGCGCGGCCTCGGGCGTCTTGCCCAGCGCATCGGCGTCCTTGCCCTCGATGCGCGCGAGGCCGCCGATGAACTGCACGGTGTAAGTGCCGCCGAGCACCTGCGTGATGGTGACTTCGGTGCCCTTGGGGATGAAGCCCTTCTCGCCGGACGGAATGCGCGTGGCATCCACGTCGCGGGTGAGGGTTACGGTTTCGTAGGAGTGCATGATGGGAATGGGAAGAAGTTCAACGTCCAACGCTCAACATCCAACTGAGTTGGCCGCAAGCGAACGTCGCTTCGGTGCAAGGTTAACTTTTGAAATGGCAGGCAAGGCTGGCATCCAGTTGGATTCGGACTGAGCCATCGGCTTGAAAGCAACATTCGACAAACCTAGCGTCTTCGCTGCTTTGGCAAAACGGTCGGTGCAAACGATGGTTCCTGTCGCTTGCTCGATTCGGAAAAGGTCCACATGACTAGGAATGGAGGAAAGCAGAATGTGCGGGGTTTGGGAGTCAGGCAGTCCGTTGCGAAAGAATCCGCATAGCTGGCAAGTTGAAGGTCGCTTCAAGCTGCTCACATTCCATACGGCGAGCGCCTCAATCTGCAATTCTACAAGCTCGGCGATGCCATTGCTTCGCCCCTTGAGACTTGGAGCCACCGACACCGGCAATCTCACGCCTTTGTGCTCCAATGCCGCGTAAGCGTCACGGCGAACGAACAAAGTCCAGTCGCTCTTCCACATGAAATCGGCAACTCGCCCAACAACCTTCCCCGTGAAAGGACCGAACTCGGCACCAGGACCGAGTTTAGTCGAACTCGGCAATTGCTTTGCCAATGCGCTCTCCATCTCCTTGAATTCATCGAGTGACACAGGCCACCGTGCGCTTCGAGACGACCGCTTGAGATGGGGCGTCTTCAAGGCTGGATACTCAAGAGCAACTTCTCCCCAACTATCGCACAACGGGCAGCGAACTCCGGGAAGCGTCCATGCGTGGCAGCCTTCAATCCACGACAACGGCCATTTGTGTGCATCCGGCAGCAGCCGATACACTCTGACTTCATTTCCGCGCTTGTTGAGCATCTTCAGCATCTACTGCGGTGACTCACAGAGGGTTTACTTTTCGCCATCCCCCTCCGTGCTCACCGTCCCGCCGCCGGCCACCGCCGCCTTGGCCGCGTGCCAGGAGAGGATGGCGCATTTCACGCGCGCCGGGAACTTGGGTTCGCAGGTCTTCATTTCAGCCACGGTAAACATCTTTTCGGTGCCGCACGCGCTGGATTTCCACCAGCTTCGCCGACGCGACGACTTCATAGACCACCCGGTAATCGCCGATGCGGATGCGGTAGGCGCACTCCGAGCCAGCCAGCTTCTCCGAGCCGGGCGGGAAGGGTTCCTCCGCGAGTTCTTCAACCGCTCCGAGTATTCTGTCCACCTCGCCAGACGGCAGTTTGCGCAGGTCCTTCTTCGTGGACTTCTTCCACTCAATGCGAAAGGCCATTGCGCTTCAGCCCCTTCTTGAACTCCGCGTGAGGAATCGTCTCCTCGTCCCGCCGCTCGGCGATGACGGCAAGGTCATCTAGGTCTTCGAGCAACTTCTCGTAGTCGCCAATCGGCAGGACGACCGAGGTCTTCCGGCCCTTTTCGTTGGTCAGGTATTGGAGTGTCGCGCTCATGGTTGAAGGTTAGTTCTGGTCGGTGGTTTGTCGAGTTCACTCCGCCTTCGGCTCATCGCCCTCTGTGCTCACCGTCCCGCCGCCTTCCACCGCCGCCTTGGCCGCGTGCCAGGAGAGGATGGCGCACTTCACGCGCGCCGGGAACTTGTGCACGCCCGCGAACGCCGCGAGCTTGCCCATGCAGTCGTCCGCGTGGCCGGTGGTGACCATGTCATGCACCTTGCCGAAGAGCGCCTCCACGTCCGCGCGCGTCTTGCCCTTGATGGTGCTGGTGAGCAGCGACGCTGACGCCTTCGAGATGGCGCAGCCGGAGCCTTGGAAGCTCGCGTCCTTCACCACGTCGCCGTCCATGACGAGATAGACGGTGTAATTGTCGCCGCAGAGCGGGTTGGTGCCGTGGGCGACGCGGTTGGCGTCGGGCAGCACCTTGAAGTTCCGCGGGCTTTTCGCGTGCTCGAGGATGACTTCCTGATACAGGTCGTTGAGGTCGTCGTTCATGGTCAGGGTTTCGGGGGCTGGAGTTTTTCCGGCAACTCCTTCAGCGGTGTGACTTCGGTCACGTCGTCGAAATACCAAATCTTGTCGGTGGCCTTCTTGTGGCCGACGACGCGCGCGGGATACTTCGTGCCCGTGGGCAAGGTCCGCCAGTCGGAGAACCGGTGGATGTCGTTGCGCCAGTCAATGCGTGCCAGCAGGCCGGTGGTCTTCGTGAAGTAGAGTTCCATCGCGGGCTTCACGCTGCCGCTCACGCTCAAGCCCCAGAGTTCGGCCTCGCCGTCTTTTACGTCAGGCACGGTCTCGATGCTCGACGCCGGGTCCGTCAGCGCGCGCAAGGTCCACGCCCAGACGAGGAAGACCGCCGGTTCATCCTTGCGCTCGGAGTAGCCGCTGGGCGTCTTGAGCCACCAATGACGCGGCGCGTCCATCACACTCTCCCGCTTGGCCCCGAAGCCCGTGTCCTTCTCGCCGAGCAACACCCGGTCCTTGAAAGTGAAGTAGCGGAGCAAGTTCGCCTCACCGCCCGCAGCTTCGACCGCCTTTTGGATGAGCGGCTTGGCGGCGGCAGCAACGGTGCCTTGAGCTGGCTTCGCGTCGGGCTCGGCGGCGTTGAGCGCAACCATCGTGGCCAGCAGCGCGACGCAGGCGAGAAGCGCGCGAATGCCTCGGACTCCCCGCGCGCAGGCGGTGCCGGCGGGTTGGTGGGATTGCGTGTGAACAGCAAACATAAAACTCAGGGTAAGTTTGTTCCGGTTCGCGGTCCGCTGGCGAGCCATTCCAAAAGCAGCTCCGGCCACTTCGCCGGCGGAAAGCCGTGCTTCACGCGCTGCGGAATCAAGTTCCCCACGCCATGCCCGCCTTCCTCGAAGAGGTCCAGCCGCGCGGGCACGCCAAGCTTCTTCAAGTCGGCCACGATGTTCTGCGCGATTTCGATGGGCTTGTCCGTCGTGGCGTGGACGAGATAGACCGGCGGGGCGTTGGGCGAAAACTTGAACGGGTTCTCCGGCTTGCGCCAATGCCACGTCCCCAGCCCGACCGCGAAGTCCGGCCGGCAGCTTTGCCGCTCGATCGGGTCCGTGGCCTTCGCATCACCTGCGTCGAAGTTGGCCGCGAGGTTCATCGCGAGGTTCGCGCCCGCCGAGTAGCCAGCGACGCCGACCTTTCTCGGGTCAATGCCCCACTCCGCCGCGCGATGCCGCACCAGCCGCACGGCGCGCTGCGCGTCCAGCAACGTGAGCGCCTGGATGCTCGCGTTGTCCCCCAAGTGCGGCGGGCGCGTGCGATACTTGAGGCCGATGACCGCGACGCCCTTGGGCAGGAAAACCTCCGCCGCGAAGTGGACGTGTGTCCGCCAGTCCAGCCCGCCGTAGCCACCGCCCGCACACACGATGACGGCCATGCCCGTGCGCTTGTCCGCCGGCGGCAGATACACGCTCAAGGTCGGCACGGAGACGCTCTTAATGCGCGCGTGCTCGTCCACCGTTTCGGGCGGCGCGTTGGTGAGAAACTTCGGCGGCTGTCCGGTCCA
>CAIPBN010000236.1 GCA_903863315.1 uncultured Verrucomicrobiota bacterium
CCAGCCCTGCGCCGGCGATTTGCGCGCGCGTGTCGAGCCGGTAGAGGTCGAGATGGAAGAGCGGCACGCGCCCGCCGGTGTGTTCGTTGACGAGCGCGAACGTCGGCGAGGCGATGCGCCCCGTGATGCCCAGCCCGCGCGCCAAACCCTTCACCAACTGCGTCTTCCCCATGCCGAGGTCGCCGCACAGAGCGATGGTCCAGCCGGGCGCGGCCTCGCGCGCCCATACCTCGCCGAGCGCGGCGGTTTCTTCCGGGGAGTTGGCGACGATGGATTTCATCAACCACGGATGGACACGGAAGGACACGGATGGAGAGGAAAGGAACTAGCCGCGAAAGGGCGCAGAGAACACAGAGAAACACCCTGCACACGGATTCTTTGAGAGCTTTGCGCCCTTTTGCGGCAATCCCATCCGTGTTCATCTGTGTTCATCTGTGGCTCAAGAAGCGAAGTGCTCGTAGCCGCGCAGGTTGAACTCGCGCAGGCCGCGCTCGTCGCGGAGGCGCAGGCCGGGGGCGGCGGTGATCTTGCCGACGCAGGAGAGTTTCACATCGGGGAACTGCGCCTTCCACGCATCGAGCAGCGGCACGGCGGTCCGGCTGGCGACGGTGAAGAGCAGTTCAAAATCCTCGCCGTCGGTGAGCGCGGCAAGGAGCGGCGGCTTGGCGGAAGATTCTTCGCGGGCCTGAAGCTTGGCCGTGCGGCTGATGGGGATGGCACTGCCGTGCAAGTCCGCGCCGACGCCGCTCGCGTCGAGGATGTGCCGCAGGTCGCCCGCGAGGCCGTCGCTCAGGTCAATCATCGCGTGAATGGTGAAGCGCTCGGCCAGCCAGCGCGCCTCGGCCAAGCGCGGTTCGAAGTCGAGATGCCGCCCAGCCAGCGAGCCGCCCAGCGTGCCGGTGACAAAGATGGCGTCGCCGGCCTTCGCGCCGGAGCGCAGCACCTGCCGGCTGCGCGGCACGATGCCGAGCAGCGCGATGGAAAGCAGCAGCCGCTCGGGATTTGTCGTTGTCTCGCCGCCGACGATGGCGACGCCGTGCTGCCGCGCGAGCACGTTCATCCCGGCGTAGATGGCCTCGATGCGTGCGGTGTCGAACTGCGTCGGCAACGCGAGCGTGACGACGGCGTGCGTGGGCGTGCCGGCCATCGCGGCGATGTCGCTGAGGCAGCGGGCGAGCGCCTTGTGGCCGACTTTCTCCGGCGGCGCGTCGCTGGTGAAGTGGATGCCCTCGACCACGGCGTCGGTCTTGAAGAGCACGAGGTGGTGCGGCACGCCAAGGTCGAGCACGGCGCAGTCGTCGCCTGCGCCGGCCAGCACGGAATCGTGCGTGGGCAGCGTGGCCTTGAGGCGGGCGATGAGGTCGAACTCCTTCACAAACTCAGGCAAATGGCTGGTTTCTACGCGAACTGGAATCGGCGCCTGGTGCTTCATGCACGGCGGTTGCGCATCGCCGGCACGGGCGGGGGACGTGTTGCAAATCGGGTTTCATTGCACTTTGAAGAGCTCCTTCAGTTCCCGCTGGTAGATCAAGGCGCAGAAGTTGGCCGCGTTGAAGAGGCTGTGGGTCAAGATGGGGGCCAGCAGGTTGCCGGTGCGCTCATAAAGAAACACCAGCACCAGCGCGAAGAAGGTGAGCGGGATGAAGGTGGCCATGTTGGCGTGGGTCAGGGCGAACAGCAGCGAGGTGCCCCACAGCGCGAGGTGCGGGTGCCCGCGCTGCTTGAGAGCGGGATAGAGCACGCCACGGAAGATGATTTCCTCGACCACGGGAGCGAACAGGATGGCCACCAGCCCGAAGAAGATGCGTTGCTGGGCGCTTTCCGTCTGCTGGAGCGTCTGGACCAGTTGTTGTGGCTGCGGCTGCAAGTCAACGGTCTGGATGTCGTGCGATACGAGTTGCTGATGCAGTCCCTCCAGGCCGAGCGAGGAAAGGTGTTGAAGCCCCAAGGCGACGGGCAGCGCGATGAGGACGCCCAGCACGGCGAAGGCGGCGGCTCGTCCAAGCCCGTCCGTCCGCAGCCCAAAGCCTTCGCACCAGCCGATGCCGTGGGCGCGTAGAAACGTTGAGATGAGCAGCAGCGTGACGCCATGCAGGGCAACGGAGTTGGTCACGAGCAGGAAAAACTTTCCCTCGATGGTGCCGGCCGCTCCCTGGGGAAGCACGGCGCTGGCGGCGAGCATGATGAAGGACATGCAAAAGCAGATGCCCGCCACCAGCCGCAGCAGCGGTTCAGCTTCCCATTTTCGTTCCGGCAACACGACCTCAGGCTAGTCGCGGGGCGGCGGGGAGAGAATGGAAAAGATGGATGCGACCGCCGCCGGTCGCGATGGCAGGCGGGACCGGGGTTTGAACGGAAGGGGGTTCTGGGGGCAACCCCAACCGGCTATCGCTCAATCACGCGGTAGAACCGGCGCGGATACAGCGGGGCTGCGGTGTCATCCACTTCGATCTTGCCGTTGATGACCTGCAGGGCGTTGGTGAGCCGCACCCAGTTGGTGGTGGCCAGGTTGGTGCTGGTCTGCACTTCAAAGCCCGTGGCGAGCTGGCTGGTGAGCGGATACCCGGTCAGATCGCCGAAGCGCAGCCGGATTCCGCCGCCGGGCTGAGGCTGGAGCGGATCGAGCAAGGTGGTGCCCAGCACACGCAAGAATGCACTGGCACTCACCGCGCCACCAGTGGCATTGGTGACCGTGACGCTCAACGCACCGCTGCTGGCGCGGGTGACGAAGGGCAGGTAGAGCACCGCGTTGGTGGCATCCGCGATGTTGGTGCCATCCCGTTGCCATTGGTAGGTGATGGGGCTGCTGCCGGAAGCGATGACGGAGAAGGTCGCGTTGGAGCCGGCCGTGGTGGTGCGGCTCAACGGCTGGCTGAGCAGCGTGGCCGGACCTGAGGGCAGGCTGGGCGGGGAGTTGGAGAGGAAGTTCAGAATGGTGACCGCCTTGGACTGCCCGTCGATCTGGCAGACATACCAATAACGACCCGAGCCTGCGGTTGGCACGTTCACCGTGCTGGCCAGACCAACGGAGGTGTAAATGCGGGCGGCCGCCCCGGACGTGGTGAAGGAACCTGAGCTGCTGAACTGGTGGATGAAATACGTGTAGATGCCCGGCGAGGTGTTGGTGATGGTGATGGTCTCCGGACCAAAGCTGGTCACGTCATCGACATCCAGATTGGCAAACGGTGCGGTGGACACCGAGCCGCGGTCGGTGTAGTCGATTTCGTAAAACTGGCCGTTCACCGCCGGGGTGATCAGATGTGAGTCGAGATCGGTGGGGCTGGCGCCCCAGGTCAGCACGAGCCGGAGGGAGTTGGGGTCGCTGATGTTGGGAGACAGGGCAAACTCGTATTGGTTCGTGATGCCGACCAGCAGGTTCAGGCTGGCAGAAAGCGGCGCATAGCCACCCGCCGTGGCGATGAGGGTCACAGGCAGCGCCGGCACGGCGTTGAAGAGGAAATCACCGTTCACCCCCGTGATGATGTTGGTGCCCGCCACAGACACGTTCACATTGGGCCTGGCGGCACCGGTGAGCGCGTCGCGCGCAATGCCCTTGAGGAAGGTGTTGGTGTAGTTGGAATAGAAGGTGAGCACGGCGGGCGAGCTGAGCACGGTGGCCGTTGTGTTCGAGACGGTGACCGTGTAAGCCCCAGCCTGATTGGTGGTGGCGTTGAACAACGTCAAGGACGCCGAAGTCTGCCCGGCCAGGTTGGTGCCGTCCTTGCGCCACTGGTAATACAGCGTGCCGCCACCCGAGGCCGCGACTGTAAAGGTGGGCGTGCCCCCCGGGATGATGGTCTGGCTGATGGGCTGAGTTGTCACCGAAGGCGCCTCCGGCTTGAGGCCGCGGCGGATGGTGTGGTTGCCGCTGTCAGCCACGTAGATGTTTCCCGCGATGTCCACCGCGATGCCCGACGGGCCGCGGAAGCTGGCTGATGGACCATCAGCGTCGCCGCTGCCCTTGATGCCGGCGGTGCCCGCCAGCGTTGCGACTGCCCCGCCGGCGGAAACGGTCCGGATGATGTCATTGGCGAAATCCGCCACGTAAATTGTTCCGGTGGGACCAACGGTCACCGCCCGTGGCGAGCGGAACAGTGCCGCCGGCCCGAGGCCGTCCGCACTGCCAGCCTGCCCAGCCCGTCCGGCGAGCGTGGTGACTGCCCCGCCGGGAGCAATCTTGCGCAGCGTGCTGTTGGACGTGTCTGCCACATACACGTTGCCGCTGGAATCCACCGCCACGCCGAACGGCAGGAAGAACCGTGCGGCCGCGCCGGTGCCATCCGCGCTGCCAAAAGTGCCCGCCGCACCCGCCAAGGTGCTCACCACGCCGGCCGGGGTGATCATGCGGATGATGCAGTTTGCGGTGTCCGCCACATACACGTTGCCGGTTCCGTCCACCGCCACTCCGCCGGGGCTGGCGAAACGCGCGGCAGCCCCCGTGCCGTCCGTGCTGCCCGACAAGCCCGCCGAACCCGCCAGGGTCGTCACGGTGCCATCGGCGGCGATTTTGCGAATGGTGTGGTTGCCGTAGTCGGCGACGTAGAGGTTGCCAGCCGTGTCCACGGCCACGGCGCTGGGGGTTCTGAATCGCGCCGCACTGCCAACCCCGTCAGTGCTGCCAGCCGCCCCGGCGGTTCCGGCGAGCGTGGTCACATCGCCCAGCGCGGTGATCTTGCGCACGGTGTTGTTCACGCTCTCGGCGACATAGACATTCCCCGCCCCATCGATCGCCACCCCGGTGGGCGAACTGAAACGGGCGGAGGCTCCACCGCCGTCCGCGCTGCCGGAGCTCCCGGCCAGGCCGGCCAAGGTGGTGATGGTGGATTGCCCGTGAGCCAGCGGTGCGAGGCTGGTGGCAAGAACGCTCAGCCATGCGAGGCAGGTGCGGTGGCAGAAGTTCATGGCGGTGCGATCATCGTGTGGCAGCGGCCAGCCCGCGCGGAAGCCTGCAATTTTCAGGGCTCGATGAGCCGGACGCGGTAAAATTGCGGACCCGAAAGCTGCGGGGCTTGAAACTCAATGTCCCGCCCGCTGCCGGGGACGTTGGTGGCAATGGCGGTCCAGTTGGTGCGGGCGATGGAATCAGCCACCTCCAGCACGTAGCTCTTGCCCGGAGAGGTGGGCCAGCGCAACCGAGGACCACCGCTGATGAGGCTCGGGGGGCGCAGGTGAAGACCGGAGCTTGCGTCGTTGGGATCGGTGCCCGCGCGGAACTCAGCCCAGTTGGGAATGCCGTCGCCATCCGCATCCGCCGTCGCGGCGGAGAGGAGATTGTTGAGCGCTCCAAAATGGCGCAGCCGCCAGGCGTCCGGGATGGCATCACGCCAGGAGGAGAGGTTGCGGATGCGCGTGGTGAGCAAGCCCGCCTCGCGGCTGACGGACACCGTTCCCACTCCGTTGGGCGAGGCGGAGGCATGGTCGAAGCGGACTGCGTAAGCCGAGTTCTCACCCGCATTGGCCGGCAGAGTCACCACCAGCGTGCCCACGAGGGCATCACCGCTGAGACCGGCAACCGTGTTGTTCAACCACGCGGCGGAGTAGTTGCCCGGCCCGCGTGAGAGGCTGAGGGCCGGGGTGCCGAGGGTGCCGGCGGGCAGGAATTGCACGGGCGCGGTGAGGGCGGGGGAACCTTCCAGCGGGAGCACCGTAAGGTTCAGCATCAGCACCCGCAGCGGCAGTGAACCTGTCACCCGTGCCGTGATGGGGATGTTCAAGGTCTGCCCGGCAGCTCCCACGACCTCGCCGGCGATGAAGGTCACGGCAGAGTTTTCGGCGGGGGCCATTACGGACTGGCCCAGCAGGGGAGCGCGGGAGCCAGGCTGGCGGCTCGTGGTCACGGACTGGCCCACGTTGCCGCGGAAGTTGTTTGCCCCGGCAAAGGCATAGTGGAAGCCGTTGGAACGGAACCGGTAGAAGTTGGTCAGGGAGGCGTCGAGCGAGCGCCGGAAGGTGACGAAGATGTCCGCCACGTCCAGCGTGCCGTCGCCAAAGCCGATGGTGTTGATGGTCGTGTCATCGCCAGAGGAGAACACGCCTCCCACGTTCGGGCCTTGCACAAAGAGGCTGGTGCCCGGCACGGCCACCACCGAGCCGCAGCAGGTGTCCATGGCGTCCTCGAAATCGCTGCCGGTCGGAGGGCGGTTCAACTGGTAAACCGCCGATTGGAAGATCTGCGTGACGTCGTTGGCCAGCAGGTTGGTGTCGCCGAAGTCGCCCGCATTGACCCAACGGAAGGGGGTGGCGTCGCCCGCTAGGTAGATGGGCGATCCGACGGTGATGGTGCGAACCGAGTTGATGGGGTTGGCGGTGGTCAGGCTGCCATTGGTGGGGGCATCGATGAACACGTCCTGATTGATGCCATCCACCGTGCCTGAGGGGCGGTGGATGCGGATGGTGTAGGTATGGAGATTGGTGGCTCCCGTCGGGATGCGGACGCCAAAGGCCCCGAGCACGACCTTCCCATTGGCGCTGTCAAAACGGGTGTCATGCGCGCTGGAGAATTTGAGGAGATCCTGTGATCCGGTGTCGTAGAGGTTGGTGTTGCCCTCCCGCTCCAGCCAGCCCACCGAGAGGTAGTTCAGGGCGGTGTTGGTTACAAGGAGGTTGGTGAAAACTTGGGTGATGTTGGTGACCGTGCCCACCACATTGATCGCGGTGGTTACGAAGAACTGGGGTGGAATGCGGAAAAAGAGGCCGGAACCGCTCGGGTCGGGCTTTTGCAGTTTGGATTCAAAGCCCACCGACCCAGCCGCCAGCGCGGGCCCGGTGCTGTTGGTGGCGGACAGGGCAAACTGGAGCGAATTCATCTGCTGCCCGGCCAGCAGGTTCAAGGTGACCGGCGAGTAGAAGGTCTGGCCGGAAGCCGCGATGAAAGCGCTGGAGGCCTCGCCTCCGTCGAACCCGAACGTGATCCGGTTCGCCAGGAAGTTGGAGATGGAGAAGATGTTCGAGACGGTGGCGCTGGGCTCGTAGTTCGTCTTGAAGGCTTTCACCTTGAACACCAAGTTGCTGTTGCTGACGTTGAAGGAGAGCTGGGTGCCCGAGCTGATCGGGCCGATGCTCGGCGCGCCGTTGGTCGGCTCGGTTTCGTCGGTTGTGTAATAGAGCTGAGCCCCGCTGCTGACGGTGCTCACCGTGAAGGCGGCGGCATTGTTGCCGGAGATGACCGGGTTGCCGGTTTTGAACTGGAAGCGCGCCGACACCACGCTGCTGGAAACCCGCCCGTTCTGGGAGCTCTGCGCCTTGATGGTCAGGTCGGGCAGGACGGGGCTGATGAGCGTCGTGGGCAGGCTGGCCGCCCCATCCTGATAGGCCGGCGCGGTGCCGGTGCCGGCTCCAGGCGCGGGGATGGTATCAAGGAAGGCGTTCGTCGGGGTTGAACCTGCGCTGAAGAAGGTGTTGACGCCGTTTTCCGCCAGCACGGCGATGACGACATCGTTGTTGAAAACCGCCGAGGTGACCTGGGTCAGCTTGGTGCCAGTCTGGCCGGTGTCCGGGTCGGTGGTCAGCACCACGGTGCCGATGACCGGAGTGGCCACGGGCGGCTGGGCGGCGGTCTGCTGGATGCGGCGGATGGCTTTGTTGCCCGTGTCGGCAAAGAGGAACGCGCCGTTGAGAATGTCGGAGATGATTCCGACCGGCGAGTTGAGCCGGGCGGTGTTCGTCGCTCCATTCACCAAGCCAGCCTGACCGGCCAGGCCCACCGAGGTTTCGATGGTGTAGGTGCCGATGGTGCTGTTGGTGTAGAGCCGGCGGGCGGTGTGGTTGCCCGAGTCCGTGATCAGCAGGCCGGCGGCCCCCATCCAGACCACGCCGCGTGGGAAGGAGAGCTGGGCGGTGGCGGCCAGCGGGAAAGTATCCGAACTGCCGGAGATGCCCGTGCCGGCCCGGACCACGACGTTGGTGGAAAGGCTGCCGGTGGTCGGGCTGTTGGTGAGCACCACCTTGATCTGGTGGTTCAGGGTGTCGGCCACCCACACATCGCCGTTGTCACCAAGCGCCAGACCGTTGGGCTGGTTGAAGTTGGTGGCGTAGGTAGTGACGGCGTTGGCCGGGCTGAGCTTGCGGATAGCGTGGTTCTTGGAATCCGCGATGTAGATGACCCCGGCAGCATCCACAGCCAGACCGATGGGTGAGTTGAAGCGGGCGGCGGAACCGGTGCCATCGGTGAAGCCGGCCACGGTGGGCGATCCGGCGAGGTTGGACACCACGCCGTCAAACCCGACGTAGCGGATGGTGTGGTTGCCCGAGTCGGCGACCACGAGCCCGCCCCGGGCCTGCACAATGCCGGCGGGGTTGAAGAACTGGGCGGAATAGCCTGCGTTGGGCGTGGAGTTGTTGTTGGTGCCGTTCAGTCCGGTGAAGCTGCCGGCCAGAATGCTGGCCACGCCGGTCGTGGGGACAAATTTCATGACCCGGTTGGCCGCCGGCTGGCCGAGGGACAAACCGCCCTGATCCGTGATGTAAAGCGAGCCTTGTGAATCAACCACCAGGCTGTGCGGTTCCACGAGGCTGTTCGTCAGCACGACGTCCACGGTTTGCGCGGCGACCGGCACGGCGCAGCCCACCACCACCGCCGCGAGGGCGTTGCGGAATCGATGCACGAGCTTCATGGCGCGTTGGGCAGGAGCAATTCTCATGCGATTCGCAGGTTCAAGGCAGCACGCGCAAACGGTAGAAGCGCAGGCTACCCGGGTTGGATTGGATGAACTCCTGCACCTGACCATCGCCCAGATTGGTGGCGATGGGCAGCCAGTTGGGGTTCAGCAGGTTGGAGTTGCCCTCCAGCACGTAAAGTTTGCCCGGGGCGCTCAGGAGCTGGAAGGCTAGGTCCTGTCCGCCGTTTCGCCGGCCGGGGGCCAGTTGCACGCGCGAACCGGACTGCGTGGGGTTGGTGCCGGCGAAATACTCCAGCACGTTGGGCACGCCATCCGCGTCCGGGTCGGCGAGATCGTCTGCCAATGGGCTGGTGGCGTCGCCGAAGAAGGAGGTCTTCCATTCATCCGAGATGAGGGACGGTGGGGTGGCCGCAGCGCGCTGCACCCAGACGGAGGCACCGCGTGTCTCGAAGTCATATTGCGTGGTGAAATCAGGCGAGCCATCGGCCGTGGCAAAGCTGACCTGATAGCGGGAGCCGGTGGGTGCGCTGGCCGGCACTGTGAACCGGACAAACCCCAGCACATTGCTGCTCAGTGCCGGCAGCGCCAGTTGGCCGACGTTCCAGCCGGCGGCGACCTCGCTGCCCAGGCTCAACACGCTGCCGGGGGTGAGAAGCTGGTTGAGCGCGATGAACTGGGGTGTCTGGTTCAGTGCCGGGGCTCCGTCCGCCGGGGTGACCACGGCTCGGAAATGCAGGCCGGCAAGACTGGCAACCCGGGCAACGCGCGCGAAGACCGGCACATTCACGGTTGCCCCCGCCGGCACGTTCTCCAACGGCATTGCACCCAGCGCCGCCTGGCGGAACCAGACCAAACCCGGAGGCGGAATTGAAGCGGGCTGCAAGGCGGCCGGCACGAGGCTCGTGGTCCCGTTCGTGCGCGCCCCACCCGACCAGAAGCGCAGCCAGTTCGTCGGGCTCACGTTCAGCGCCGGGTTCGTGTTGAGCCGCAGCGAGCGCAGCAGAATGATCTGCCAGTCCAGAAAGCGGATTTGGCCGTCGCCACCCACCGTGCCGGGGGCGTCCTCCGGGAAGGCATCCATCGCGTCGAAGGCATCGCTGAAGGCAAAGGGCAGTCGCAAGCCAGCCGCAGCAGCGAAGGCGTTGTTCACATCCGCGTTGTCGAGGTTTCCGTCGCCGAAATCACCGGCGTTATACCAGCCGCGCGGCGAGGTGTCGCCGACACGGTAGGCGAAGTTGGTGACCGTGATGGTGCGGGCGTCGCCGGGGGCGATGGATACGCTGGTGATGGCCCCGTCGGACGTGCCGGAGGGCAGCACGATGTTGAGCGTGTAAGTGCTGCCGTTCGTGGCGGCGGCGGGGATGGGAACCGCCAGCATCGTCACCAAGGCGAAGCGGCTGATGTTCAAGCCCGAGTTGGTGCCAAGGAACGAAACCACCAGCCCGCGCGGCACGCCGGTGGGACCGGCACCCAGCACGTAGGGCAGGGTGCTGAAGGTGGCCACTCCACCCGAGGCGGCCGAGGTGGCCACGGGGATGAAGTCGTTTGTGGGGTTCACGGTCAGGGCACGGAACTGGTCGCTGATGTTGGGCACGCCCGTGGCCGGGGTCACCTCCACGCGGAACTGGAGGGAGCGGAGAGTGTCGTTGCTGCGCAGGTTGATGACCACGGGCACCACCACCGTGGCCCCCGAGCCGGCCAAGATGTTGCCGTTCAGGCCCGCCGGCACACCGAGGGTGGTGATGGTGGCTGGGATGCCGCTGACATTGGTGCTGGCGGAATTGGTGCCACTGACAAGAAACGCCGCCACCCGGAGCGAACTGAGGTCATTGGTCGTGTTGTTCCAAGGGATGGTGCCGGTGCCACCGGCAATGGCGACCCGCGTGCTGTTCGTGGTCGGGGTGCTGCCGTCGGTGGTGTAAAAGACGTTTGTGCTGGAACTGGAGACTGTGATGGCCGTGCCCTGCGGGAAGTAACCGCTGTTGGGCGTGAAGCTCAGCGAGGGCGGGTTCAGGCTGCTGCCGGTGCTGTTGGTGCCGCTGCCCACCCCGCTGGGGCCGGTGAGCCCCGCTCCGGTCACCCGGCGGATGAGGTGATAGAACTGCTCGCTTACGTAAGCGGTGCCGCTGCCGTCCACCACCACACCGGTGGGCAGGCGGGACTCGGCGAATTGCGCCGTGCCGTCAGCCCAGCCGGGGTAAATACCGGAGGCCGAGACGTTGACCCAGAAATTGGACAAAATTCCGTAGAGGACGCTCGTGGCCCCCGTGGTGTCCACCAACCGCACCTGATGATTGCCCTGATCGGCTACGAGCAGGATGTTATTGCCCGCCTTGCCCAAGTGCTGAGGGGCGTTGAACTGCGCAGTCGCTCCGCTGCCAGTGGCGGTGCCGGGCGTGTTGGTGACACCAGCCAGGAAGGTGACGGCCAAGGTGTTGGGGTCAACCAAGTGAATCGTGTGCCGGGTGGCATCGCTGACCGCGATCCGGCCATTGTCGAGCACTTCCACGCCGCGCGGGGTGACGAACGTGCCGGCCGGCAGCAGGCTGGCGCTCACCGTGAGGTTCGAGAGTGCCACGCGCCGCAAGGCCCCCGACTCCTCGACGACATAGAGGTTGCCCACGCCGTCGAAGGCCAGCGCGTTGGGCGCGGCGAAGGTGCCGGCCGGAACAATCGGGGTCACGGCCGCACCGAAACTCAGGTTGCGCAAGTCCACCCGATGAATGCGGCCATCCGTCCGGGTCAGAATGTAGAGGTTGGTGTTGGCATCAATGGCCACATCCACCGGGGAGTTGAAGATGATGTTCCCGCCGGAGGAGTTGGTGGCCAGGGTGGAGGTGGTGCCGGCCGCCAAGTCGAGGCGACGCACGGTGTTGTTGGCGGTGTCGGCCAGCCAAAGAATTCTGCCAGTGGCCTCGAAGGCCATGCCGCCCGGGGTGTTGAACTGGGCTGTGCTCTGGGTGTTGCCATCCGCTGAGCCGGAGGCTGAGTTGGGGTTGCTGCTGCTCGGGCCGCCGCTGAGAGTGCTGACCGTGGTTTGAGCTTGGGCAGAGCCAGTCAACAGGCCCGCCAAGAGGAGGACCAGCGGCCACGCTGGCCGCACGCACTGGCGGCGGGTTCCCGGGGCTTTTGGCATCGCGCTCATGAGGGCGGGTGGGTGAGGTGGAGGGATCAAGGGGTGGCGGGAGCGGCCGGCTTCTTGCCCCAGTCCTTGGGCTTGGCGGAGTCCATCAGGCCTTCGCGGGATTCTTGATCGGCCGGAGGCCGGGTCTTCAGGAAATCTGCGGCGGTGGGCGAGGCCTGGCCCTGGAGAAAATCAGTGGTGGGGGTCTGAAAGTGTCCGCCTTCAACCAGGGTGGGGGTCACAAAGATCAGCAGGTTGGCCTTGTTGCGGATTTTGGATTCCTTGCGGAAGCCCCAGCCGATGCCGGGCAGGTCGCCGAGCAACGGCACCTTGGTGTAGCCCTTGCTGATGTTGTCCGTGATCAGGCCGCCCATCACCAGTGTGTGGCCGCTGGGAATCATCACCATGGTTTCCATGCGCCGGACCGCATAGACGTTGGCTTCGTTGACCTGGCCGTTGATGGTCTGGCGGTCCTTGGAATCAATGTTGGAGACCTCGGGGACAACCTTGAGCGAGATGTTGCTGTTGGCCGCGATGCGCGGGGTAACTTCGAGGATGGTGCCCAAGTTGGTGTAGGAGACGCTCGCGGCGGCCGGGGTGTTGGCGGAACCGGGAGTAACTTGGAAAATCGGGAACGCGCGGGTGACGGAGAGTTTCGAGGTCTGGCCGTCCATCATCACCGAGCGCGGGGTGGAGATTACCTCGGTTTCCGTGTCGGTGTTCAGGAAGGAAAGCGTGGCGCGAAGACCATCGGCATTGAGGAAGCCGACCGCCGGACTGACGCCGTCGCGGGTGTTCACGGAGAAGCCCGGGACGAGGCCGCCGATGGTGGTGGTCAAATTTTCGGTGACCGTGGAGGGGGTGGTGCCGGCCGTGGTGATGGTGCGGCCGCCGGGCAGAGTGGTCGTGGTGGTCGTGGCGGCCCCCGGACGGGTGCCGGTGACAGTTCCAGAGAGCTGGCCATTGCCAAAGCCCACCGACTGGTTTTGCAACGTGCCGCTCCAGTCCACGCCCTTAAGTGACTGTGGGCTGCGGGAGGTTTCAAGGATGCGGGCTTCAATCAAGACCTGCATCGTGGGGGTGTCGAGTTTCTCCAGCACCTCGGTCAGGAAGTCCCATTCCCGCTCCGTGGCGGAGATGATGAGCCGCTGGGTGCGGGAGTCAGGAATGACGCGGCCGCGGGCGGAGAGGATGCCCGTGCCGGGGGCAAGCACGGCGGCGAGGTTGGTGGGACTGGTGTATTTGAGATCGATGATGCGGGTCAGCAGCGGCTCCAGCGACGTGGTGTCCTTGGGACTGACGCGATAGGTGTTGGTCTTCACGTCGTGGGTCATGATCAAGCCGTTGTTGGCGAGAATGGCTTCCAATGCCTGGCGCGCGGTGACGTTGGTCATCCGAAAAGCGGGCACCTTGGCCGCAGGCAGGGGGGTGCCATCCGGGGCGCGCTTGATTTCGGTCAGTTTGGGATCGAACAGGACGTTGATTTCAGCCTGGAGGGCCAGACTCTTGATCAAGTCCACGAGTTCCATGTCATCATACTTGAGTTCCAAGATGATTTCGTTGTCGAGCGCGGTCCGCACGACCTCCTTGGCATCTTTTTCCGCCTTGGCCTTGGCCTCGGGGCTCAGCACCGGTTGCACGGGCCGGGGGGCGTTGGGGGCGGGAGTGGCTGGCTTGGCGGGCGCGGCGGGCGGATTCTGGGCCGGGAGCACTGAGGCGGAAAGGAGCAATCCCGCAGCCAGCAGGAGGAAGGGCGTCGTTTTCATTCGCATGATCGTTTGATTGGCGGTCATCCGCCGGCGGGTCTCTCAGAGTCCTTCTCGCAAAAAGAGTTCTTTGGTTTCTTTTTCGCCATCCACTTGGAAGACCGCCGAGCGGTCGCGGATCTCCACGCAACGCACCTTGAGCTGCTGCTCATTGGGGAGACGCAGGAGCATCAATTCGCCTTTGATGAAGTCGTAGCTCTTCGCACCGGTGTGAATCACGGCCACCCGGCGGTTCTGGGTGCCGGAGATGCCGCGCAAGCTCAGGTTCGCCGCGCCGAGCAGGTCGGGCTTGATTTCAACCACCGGCGGCTGATTGGTCGGGGGCACGCTTGTCGGGGGCTGGGGCGTCACCTTCGGCGGCTGCGGCTGGGGTGGGTTCGTAACCACCGCCACTTTCACGACCGGCGGCGGGTTAGTGACGACCGGCACGACGGGGGGAGGCGGGGGCTTCACCTCAACCGGCTTGGGAATGCGCCGTTTGCTCGTGGGGAAGAAGGGATCGTTGCCCGCATCAAGGGTGAGTTTGAAGACTGCCTTGGGGAAGGAGATTGTGATGGGCGGGGTGTTGGTGGTCGGCTTGGCGTCCGTTTCGCCAGCCTTGGGGTCGCTGGCCTTCTTGCCCGCCGGGGGGGCTGCCTTGGGATCCTCAGCCTTGGGAGCGGCGTTGACCACGGGACCGGTGCTCCACACCAAGGCCACCCCGGCCGCCAAGGCGAGGGCGGTTGGGAGGTTGGGGAATCGGGCCGGACGTTTCATGGTCGTTTAATTACGCTTGGCGGTGGGACGTATCAAGGTGTTGAGTTCAAACGAAAACCGGAGCCGTTCACGATCAACGCCGGTGTTCAGGGTGCCCATCTCGTCCTCAGGGGTGATTTCCAAGTTCAAGACCCTCATGAACGGAAAGGAGTTTTCAAAGTCGCTGAGAAACTTGCCCAAATCATGATAGAACGCGGTCCCGGAAACCCGGTAGGTGGCGGCTTTGTAAGGGAAATCGGGAATCATCTCCATGTTCCCCAAGACTGGTGGAGGAAAGTTGGGAATCTCCACTTTATACGGGGCCTGGGTGCGGAATTTTTCGTAGGTCAGCCGGATCCAGAGATTGATGTCGCCGCTGACCATGGTGGATTCGATCGCGCCTAATTGGATTTCGCGTGCGGCCAGCTTTCCCTCCTCGGCCTCGGCGCTGCGCACGAGCTTGGCGGCGTCGCTATACTTCTTCTCTGCGGCCTCCAAGTCGCCCTTCAACTTCGCTATGCCGGCGTTTGTGGGGCTGATGATGACAAAGAAAGTCACTGACAACGCCAGCACTGTGCCAACCAGCACCAAGGCAAAGTGCTGTTTCTTCTGGCTGGAGAGCTGTTTGATGTCGCTGATCATGTCATGTCATGTCAGTTGCGGAACTGCTCTGGGAAAAGGCACTCCATGGTGAAGGTCACAAACACCTTGGTCGGGTCGTCCTTGTCCGGCGTGGGGTTGGAGAAACCTCTGAACCGGGTGGCATTCTCTTTGGCGAGGTGTTGCTTGAACCATGGATGGGTTTCAATCTTTTCCTTGAATGCCTGATATACACGGTCCTCCTGCCGGCCGTAGTCCCGGGCAGTGATTACCAGCATGATCGACTCCGTGGAACTGGCCGGCTTGCTCTTACCGCGCTCCCGGGAAACCACCGCCGGCTGAATCTGGTAGTTCTGATCCACGCGGACGCGGGTGACCTGCACCTGGGGCAGCGTGCATTCCTGCAAGGCGTCCATGCAGGAGGACCAGAGCACGCGGTTGGTGGCCATGCGGTTCAGGCTGTGGATGTTGCGCTCGATTTCCGCCGTGCGCTTTTGGTAGTCCGCCACTTCCTTGGCCCGTTTCTCGACTTTGCCGAAACTGGCGTTTTGCGCTTCCAAGGCGGCGTTGATGCTGCTCTTGCCGTAAAGCAGCCAGCCCCACCAGACGAACATCAGCACCACGAGCGCGCCGCCGAGGTAGGCGGCACGCTTGACCGGGTCCCGGCGCCGCATTTCGGCGAGAAACTGGTCGTCGGCCAGAAGATTGATGCGTATGGGCATGTGCGCTAAAAGGCTGACAGACCCGTGCCAACGGCCACGGTCAACTGGGGGGCCACGGATTCAATCTCCCCCAGCAACTGCGGGGGCAGCTCCAAGGTCATGAAATTCACCGGGTTCCACGTCTGGCAGGGGACCATCAACTCCACCTGCAGTGCCTGCACGATCTGAACGTTCCGCGCGGCTCCACCGCTGAAGTAAACATGGCTCACCGCGCGATCCCGCTGATGGTCATGGAAATCGATCGATGCCCTCAGTTCCCGGCCCAGCGGGGTCAGCAGCGACTGAGCCACCGACTCGACCTCGGGGGGCATGGTGACTTTTGCCCCCTCCGCCTCCTCCAAGCTCATGCCCAGCGCCTCGGAAATCCCCTGGGTGATCCTGCCCGAACCGTAGGCGACCACCCGGCTGAGGGTGAGTTCACCGTTGTAGAGGATGCAGATGGTGGTGTTCTTGTGGCCAACATCCACCAAGGCGATGACTTCCTTCGCAAACGCGTCGGGAAAGGCCATTTCAAAGGCGTTGGGTGGTCCGATAAAACTGGGCATAATCATGTCTGCCACTAACCCGGCCTCGCGGGCTGCTTCTTGGATATCATCTACCACCTGTCGCTTCGCAGCACCTACCAGCACACGTGTTTTCTGGGTCGCTTTGGTGGCCTCTCCCCCTTTGGTGTCTGCCTTGGGGGGAAGGATATGGACGTCGAAGGCGCAGTCGGAGAGATCCTGCTGCAAGTAATTCTTGCTGCTGAATTTGAGCATCTGCCGCATGTCGTGGGCGGTGACCAGCGGCATGTCCGCATGGCGCAGCAGGCTGTTATCTACTCCCAAAGCCAAAGAAACCGGTCGGAGGTTGGCATTCAGTGACTCCGCCACGGCTTTCAGGTGTGCG
>CAIPBN010000237.1 GCA_903863315.1 uncultured Verrucomicrobiota bacterium
GCGCTCGCTGGACACCGTGCTGGCCCCGCTTGATGAAATGGCCGCGCGCTCGACGGACTTTATCCGCAAGCCGCTCGGCGAGTTCGAGAGCGAAGGCCGCAGCTACAGCCTGCCGCGCTACATCTACCTTGGCCCGCAAGGCGGGGGCGACACCTTGCGCATCGGCATCTTCGCGGGCATTCATGGCGACGAACCGGAAGGCGCGCTGGCGCTCACACGCTTCGTCGCGGCGTTGGAGGCGAATCCGGACATCGCCAAGGGCTACGCGCTGTTCATCTATCCGATCTGCAATCCCAGCGGCTTCGAGGACAACACCCGCCACGCGCGCAGCGGCCGGGACTTGAACCGCGAGTTCTGGCGGCACTCGACACAACCGGAGGTGCGGCTGCTGGAGAGCGAGCTCTACCTGCACGCCTTCCACGGCATCATCACGCTGCACACGGACGACACCAGCGACGGGCTGTATGGCTTCGTCGGTTGCGATGTGCTGTCCGAATTTCTCCTGGAGCCGGCGCTGGCGAGCGCCGCCGGTTTCCTGCCCCGGAATCACAACCACCAGATTGACGGCTTCCCGGCAGCCAACGGCATCATCAACCGGGGCTATCAGGGAATGCTCCAATCACCGCCCGGCCTGTCGGAACGCCCGTTTGAAATCACCTTCGAGACGCCGCAACACTCGCCCGTGGAACGCCAGGTCGAGGCCTTTTCCGCTGCGCTGCAAACCATCCTCACCGAATACAGCCAGTTCATCGCCTACGCGCAGAACATTTGACCTTGTTCGGTCCCCGCATCGTGTTGAACTCTCCGTTAGTCACCAGCAACTGCGCTTTTCCGTTCCCGCTACATGGCTGAAAAACGTTTCCGAGTCCTGCCCGGCTTTGGGCTGACGATGGGCTTCACGCTCTTTTACCTGAGCGTGCTGGTGCTCGTGCCCATCGGCGGGCTGTTTCTGCGCACGTTCAGCCTCTCGTGGGCGGACTTTTGGAGGCTCGCCACCACGGACCGCGCACTCGCGGCGTATCAGCTCACCTTCGGCGCGTCGCTCGCCGCCGCCGTCATCAACGCGGTGTTCGGCACGCTGCTGGCGTGGGTGCTGGTGCGCTATGACTTCCCGGGCCGGCGCTTCATTGACGCGCTGGTGGACTTTCCGTTCGCGCTGCCCACGGCGGTCGCGGGCCTGACGCTTGCGAATCTCTTCGCGGAGAACGGCTGGCTCGGGCAGTTCCTTGTGCCGATGGGCATCAAGGGTGCGTTCACGCCGCTGGGCGTGGTCATCGCGCTCACGTTTGTTGGAATGCCGTTCGTGGTCCGCACCTTGCAACCTGTGCTCGAACATCTCGACCGCGACGTGGAAGAAGCCGCCGCCACGCTCGGCGCGGGACGCTTGCGCACGTTCGCCAGCGTCATCGCGCCGACACTGCTGCCGCCGGTCATCACCGGCTTCGCGCTCGCGTTCGCGCGGGCCATTGGCGAATACGGCTCCATCGTCTTCATCTCCGGCAACCTCCCGATGAAGACCGAAATCGCGCCCTACCTCATCGTCATCCGGCTGGAGGAATACGACTACACCGGCGCAATGGCGCTGGCCGTGGTGCTGCTCGTCATTTCCTTCGCGCTGCTCGCCGTCATCAACGTGCTCGAACAGTGGGCCAACCGATTCTCTCGCTGACATGTCCGCCATTCCCAAACGCCAACTCAGCGCCGGCCAGCGCAAGTCCCAGCGCGGCACGGAGGAATCGCCGTTCGTAAAGTGGCTGCTCATCACTGTCGCGCTGCTCTTCTCGCTCGTCTTCCTGCTGTTGCCGCTGGTGAACGTCTTCGCGCAGGCGTTTGCGAAGGGCTTCACGGTTTATTGGGATGCGCTCAAGCACCCAAACACCATCGCCGCGATGAAGCTCACGCTGCTCGTCACGATCATCTGCGTGCCGCTCAACGTCCTCTTCGGCCTCGCCGCCGCATGGGCCATCACGAAGTTCGAGTTCCGCGGCAAGTCGCTGCTCATCACGCTCATTGACCTGCCGTTCTCCGTGTCGCCCGTCGTGGCGGGTTTGATGTTCATTGTGCTGTTCGGCTTGCAAGGTTACTTCGGTGAGTGGCTGGCTGACCGCGAAATCAAAATCATCTTCGCCGTGCCCGGCATCGCGCTGGCGACGCTCTTCGTGACCTTCCCGTTTGTCGCGCGCGAGTTGATTCCCATCATGCAGGCCGCCGGCTCGGACCAGGAGCAGTCCGCGCTCACGCTCGGCGCGAACGGCTGGCAGACCTTCTGGCATGTCACGTTGCCCAGCGTGAAGATGGGCCTGCTCTACGGCACCATCCTCTGCATCGCGCGCTGTGTCGGCGAATTCGGCGCGGTCAGCGTCGTCAGCGGCCACATCACCGGCAAGACCGACACCGTGCCGTTGCACGTTGAGAAGCTCTACAACGAGTATCAGGGTGCCGCCGCCTTCGCCGTGGCGAGCATCCTCGCGCTTGGTGCGCTGTTTACGCTGGGCTTGAAGACCTGGCTGGAATGGCGCGAAGCGAAGCTGGAAGAAAGCTCTCAGCTTGCAGCCGTCGGCCTTCAGCCGGTTGCCGACAGCTATAAGCCGATGGCTGACGGCTGACGGCCATAACTCACCTCACCCATGCAAGACTTCCGACAGCTCAAGGTTTGGCAAAAGGCACATGCGCTAAACCTGGAGATTTATGCGGCCACAGCTCGCTTTCCGAGTTCAGAACTTTACGGTTTGAGCAGCCAGATGCGGCGGGCTGGCACGTCCATCACCGCCAATCTTGCCGAAGGACGAGGGCGCGGCAGCGACCCCGATTTCGCGCGCTTCGTGTTCATGGCAATGGGTTCAGCCTGCGAGTTGGAGTCGCACTTGGAGCTGGCAAAGGACCTGAAGTTCCTTTCAGAGGACTCGTATCGCACTATCCTGAACGATTTGGTCGAGGTGAAACGAATGCTTTCCGCCTTCATCACCAAACTCAGACCGAGCGCCGGCAACAAAGAGCCAAAAGCTGATGGCTGACGGCTGAAAGCTTACCCTTCCATGAGCATCGAGCTTAAGAACATCACCAAGCAGTTCGGCGGCGTCTCCGCCGTCAACGACGTGAGCTTCACCGTCGCCGACGGCCAGCTCGTCGCGCTGCTCGGCCCGTCCGGTTGCGGCAAGACCACCGTGTTGCGCATGATTTCCGGCCTTGAAGCGCCGACCGATGGCGAGATTTTCGTGCGCGGCAAGCGCGTCAACGACGTGCCGGTGCAGAAGCGCAACATCGGCTTCGTCTTCCAGGGCTACGCGCTCTTCAAGAGCATGAGCGTGGCGGACAACATCGCCTTCGGCCTCAAAATCAAGAAGTGGTCGAAGCCCGACCGCATCGCACGCGTGGCCGAGTTGATTGATCTGCTCGGCTTGAAGGATTTGGAAAACCGCTTCCCCCACCAGCTTTCCGGCGGCCAGCGCCAACGCGTCGCCCTCGCCCGCGCGCTCGCGCCCAAGCCGGACGTGCTCCTGCTCGACGAACCTTTCGCCGCCGTGGACGCGAAAATCCGCCAGGAGCTGCGCGAGATGCTCGTCAACCTCCACCACGAACTGAACGTCACGACCATCTTCGTCACGCACGACCAGGAAGAGGCGATGGAAGTCAGCAACCGCATCGTCATCTTCGACAAGGGCCGGCTCGCACAAATCGGCACGCCGCGCGAGGTGTATGAGGAGCCGGCCAGCGAGTTCGTCGCGCGCTTCATCGGCGTGATGAACGTCCTCGACTGCGAGGTGCGCGAAGGCGTCGCGCGCTACGGCGGACTGGAGTTCCCCACGCACGGCGTCACCGACGGCCAGCGCCTCCGCATTGGCTTCCGTCCCTACGCCGTGCAGGTTTCCAACGACCTCACCGCCCACCGCCACTTCGCGGTCCTGCGCCACACCTACTTCCTCGGCGTCCTTCTGCGCCTCGAACTCGAACTCCCCAGCGGCCTCATCATCCGCGCCCGCATGTCGAAGGAGGAATACACGCGGCTGCACCTCACCGAGGGCCGCGAAGTCTCCCTGCAAATCCGGCAATACCGCGTGCTTGCCCGCGAAGGGGAGTCACTACCGCCCGAGGTCTCCGTCACCCACAGCCTGCCGCTCAGCCCGGGTGAAGGCATCTAAGCTCGCAGGCTAAAACCGCCAGTCCGCCGCAAGGATGAAGTTGCGTCCCGCTTCATTGAGGCCGGAGCCGTGGATGCGGTAGTCCTCATCCGTGAGATTTTCAATCGCCCCCGTCAGGCTGAAGCCCTTCACCGGTCGCCAGCCCGCGCGGAAGTGATAGACCGCGAAGCCCGGCGTGCCGCCTGGCGGGATGCGCTGCGTGTCCCTCACATCGGAGGACGCGAGCTGGTTTTGCTGGGCCGAGACCGTCGCCCCCGTCTCCGCCCACCAGCGCTGCGCCGGCTCCTCATACTTGAGCGCGAATTGCGTTGTCGCCGGCATCAGCCGTGAGGCCGGTTCGCGCTGCTTCGCCGCGCCGACGGTGGCAGGAAACACGTCAATCCAGCCCTCCATCCAGGTTGCGTTCGCCCGCAACGTCCACTGCGGGTTTAGGCGCACGCTGCCGTCGAACTCGATGCCGTGGATGTGGCCGGAGCCGGAGTTCAGCTTCGTCACCTCCGCCAGGCCGCCGATGATGGCCCCGGTGGGCGTGCGGACGATGAGGTCGCTAACAAAAGTGTGAAAGTAACTCGCCTGCGCCGTGAAGCGCTCGTGCTGCACTTTCACGCCGCTCTCCAGTGTGAGGAAATGCTCTGGCTTCAGGTTCGGCTGCGGCGTCTCCAGTTCACCGGTTTGCGCGATGTCGAGGCGCGTGAGGTCGGAGAGGTTTGGCGCGCGGAAGCCTTGTGACGCCCCGGCGAAGACGTGCCAGCGGTCCTGCTCATCCACGTGCCAGATGAGGCGCGCGCTGCCGGTGAAGGCGTGCCAGGCGTCGCTCACACCGATGGTCGCACCGCCGACGGGATTGATGACTCGCGCAGCGTCCGCTGCCGCGTAGGTGAAGCGCCCGCCCAAGGACAATTCCACCCGTTCGTTCAGAAACGGAATCGTGTCCTCGGCGAACAACCCCGCCAGATGATACGTCGCGTCGTCCGCCACCGGGCCTTGCGCGGGCGTGCCGGTCAATGCACCGGCGGCACTGTAGTTCCGCCGGAAGCTGCCCACCCAATCGTGGTAATACTCCGCGCCATAAACCCAGTGGCCCACGGGCGTTTCGCTGACAAGGTGGAGGTTCAGCCCCAGCGTCGTCACCTCGAAGCCCTGGATGGTGGAGGTCCCGGCGGCAAGCCGACGGAACTCCGTCTCGCGCTGCAAGTGATGCGACACGCTCGCGTGCGCCTCCTGCGCGAAGCCGCCCAACTGCTCCGCGTGATACTGCACATAGCTCAAATGCCGGTTCTGGTCGTAACTCAGTATCTGGTCCGTGCCCACCGTGGTGCCGCGCCAAGGGATGCCCTGCGTGGTGCGGTGCGTGCGCCACGCGTCGTCCTGGTCCACGGTCTGATGCGCCACGATGACCCGCGCATTCGGGTTCACGTTCCACTCCACTTTCCCGTCCAGATCACGCTCCCCATAGCCCGTGGCGCTCTGCCGGCGGACCTCCTGTCCACCGCGCAAGTCGCCGTAGTCCTTCCACGAACCGCCGAGGAAGAAACCGACGTCCTTGTCAAAGTGCCCGCTCACCTCCGCCCGCGCCGTGTGCGAACTCTCCGCTGACGACACACGATAGAACGCGCGCCGCTCCCAGCCGAAGCCATCGGCGTAGCCACCGGGTCCAACGGTCAACGCGTTGACCGTGCCGCCGATGGCGTCGCTGCCGTAATGCACGGAGGACGGTCCCTTCACCACTTCGAGCCGGGAGATGGTGAGCGGGTCCACGGTGTTCCAATACTGGTTTGGCCCCTCGCGAAATGTGGAGTTGTTGAGCCGGATGCCATCCACCAGCAGCAGCGTGCGGAAGCCGGTGAAACCGCGGATGAACGGCGAACCTTGGCCGTGGGCGGTCTTTTGCACCATCGCCCCCGGCGTGTCGCGCAGCGCCTCCGGCAAGGAACGCGGCAGGCGCTCAGCCAGCTCCCCGGCCTCGATCGTGTTCACGATGTATGGCAGCCGCATCGGCGGGGCCTCGATACGCCGCGCGGTGATGTTGACCTCGGGAAGAACGACAAGATTCGTCACGGGCGCTGCATTGGTCCCCTTTGCGAATGCGGAACCCGCAGCTCCCAAGAGGCACAGCAGAGCCAAGCAGCGATGAACCCACATGGAACGCACCGGAACTGTCAGCATTTGAGCTCTGTCCAAATTGTGGTTCCGGTCAGTCGAGTGCATGGCTGCGCAGTCTGGAATCAAAGGGAGAGCCGGGCTTCCGGTGGCTTGCGAAAAGTTTCCGCCAGTTTGCGCTCAACAACGGATTCCACAGGTGGCATCGGTTGCCTTGCCGCGCGGCTCAAGGCTTGGCCGGCGGCTTGGCCTCCAGTTGTTTGGCCAGCGCGTTGTATTTGTCCACCAGGTCGTTGAAGTCCTTCGCCCGCTTGTTCATCTCCATGACCATGCGGTTGTGTTCGAGGGTGCGTTTGTTCATCTCCTCGACGACGGCGGTGTGTTCCTTCGCCCGGCGCTCGATCTCCGCCACCAGCTTGTTCTGCTGGGCGGCCAGCTCGTTGAACTTGCGCACCGCGTCGTTGCGATCATTGCCCAGCTTGGCGAGCTCGGCACCCGACTGCTTCAGGCGCTCATCGCGCGTGGCCACGGCCGCCGCCCAGTTGGTGACGCTGGTCTTGAGCTGGTCGCGCTCGTTGGCGAGCTGCTTCACCTGTCGGTCCAAAGCGGCGGCCTTCGCTTCAGCCTCCTTCATGGCCGAGTTGGCAGCGGAGATTTTATCGCGGAAGGAATCCAGGTCGGAGGCTCCCCCCTTGATTTGGCGCTCCTGCTCCGCAAGCCGCGCGGCCTGCTGCTGGGAGATCTTCTGCTGCTCGTTGAGCGCCAGGTTCAACGTGCGGTTCATGCGCCACTGCGCGACGCAGAGCGCGGCCAGCGCCAGCACACCGAGGAAGTTGAACCAATGGAGGAAGCGGTTCATTTCGAGTCGGGCGCACGAATCTCGAAGGCCACCTTCTGGATGCCGGTGGAACGCACGAGGTCCAGCACGCGGATGACTTCACCATGCCGGGCATCCCGATCGCCGCTGATGAAGACGCGGACTTCCTCGTTGGCCTTGTGCAGGGCGGCAAGCGCCGCGACCAGCTCGTTTGCCCCGACCGGTTTGGTGTCGAGATAGGCCAGCCCGGCCTTGTCCACGGAGATGTTCACAAAGTCGCGCTTGGTGTCGCCCGTGGCGGTCGTGGCGGTGGGGAGGTTCACCTTCACGCTTTTCATGTTCACCATGCTCAGGCTCACCAGCATGAACGCGGCGAGCAGGAAGAACATGATGTCGATCAAGGGAATGATCTCGATGCGCGCCTCGGCGCTTTCCGGCGGGAGCTTGGAGCCTAGTTTGACGGGCATGGAAGTAATGCGTAAGGCGTAAAACGTAAACTGGACTTCAGCGCGCGGCGGCGGGGGCGGCGGGCTTTTCCTCCTTCGGGCGGAAGGCGCTCTGACGCGCGCGCACCGCGCGCTGGCGGGCGAAGGCCTCGAGGTCGTGGCCGTGGTGCTTGGCGGATTCCACCAGCAGCTCGACGTGGTTGATGGTGCGTTCGAGGTTGCCGCGATAGTGCGCGAGCCGGCGGTTGAACCAGTTGTAGGGCAGCAGGCAGAGGATGGCGATGCCCAGCCCGCCGGCAGTGGCGATGAGCGCCTCGGCGATGCCGCCGCTCACTTTCGACGGCGCGAGCGCCTCGTCACCCACGAAGCTGAACGAGTGCATGATGCCCGTGACCGTGCCGAGCAGGCCCAGCAGCGGCGCGAGCGTGATGAACGTGCCGAGGATCCACAGCCGCTTTTCCGCGCGCTCCAGCTCGTCGGTCGCGCGGAGCTGCATCGCGCCCAGCAGCGACGAGTGCGCATGCACCAGGCCCTCGCCGACGGTGTTGAGGTAGGGATCAGGCGAGGACTCGCTTAGGCACAACGCGCGGTCGAAGTCCCCGGCGGCGATGGCGTCGAAGGCCTCGCGCAACTGCGCCTCGCGGCAGCGGCGGTTGAGGTGCCACCACCACAGGCCGCGCTCGGCCACCACCACCAGCGCGGCGATGAGGCAGGCCAGGATGGGCCACATGATGGGGCCGCCCTTGAGGAAAATGTCCACGGCGACGTTGGCAAGGATCGAGTGCATCAGGAAAATCACTTTTTCAGTTCAAAACGAATGGCGACTTCGTAGAGCCGCACGGGACCAGGCTTGAAACGCCACTGCTCACGAACAACACGCACCGCCTCGCGGTTCAACAGGCTCCACGGGGAAGGCGCGCTCGCCTCCGCCGCCACGACCTCGCCGTTGGTCCCGATGCTGAAACGCACCACCACCGTCCCCTCCTGCCCCGCACGCCGGGCGGACAGCGGATAGCCCGGCGCAGGCTGGCGACCTTCGCCCTGGCCGAAGGTGAGCGACTCCACCGCTGGAACAGGGGCCGTGCCGGTGCCAGCCGGCGCGGTCGCCGGGGCGGGCGGGGCAGTCGCCGGCCGTGCGGTTGGTTGGGCCACCGCCACGGGCGCAGCGACCGGCACCACCGGCTGCACCACGGGACGCACGAAGGTGGCCTGCTTCAGCTCCACGATCCGGGCCGGAGCCTCGATGGGCAGCGCGAAGGCAACGGCGGGGCTGGGTTGCGCCACGGGCACCAACTGCGGGGCCTGCGGCGGGGCGGCCGGGGCAAACAGCGGCGGCGGCACGGCAGGATCAGGCGGGGGCAGCGCCGCCACGGGGGGCGGGGGCAAAGGCTCCGGAGTCAAATCCACCTTGATCAGCTCCGCCTGCACCACGGGGGCGAGTTGTGCCGGTGGCATGGGCCGGGCATAAGGGAGCACAAAGCCGATCACCCCTACGAGCAGGCAGCCCGCCCAAAGCACCATCACGAATACCGGGGCAAAAGCCGGCTCACGCCGCCCCGTTCCGGCCGTCTCGCGACGGGCGGGGGAGGCAGGCACCGGCAGCATGCCAGGAGCTATGGTGGCAGTCGTTTTCAATGCGGACGCTGGCAAGCGTAAGACCTGAACCGGCACTTGTGAATTTGATTTGTTTCTGGCCTGAAGCAGCAGTCACCGGCCCTGGCAGTTGGTCGGCCAACCATGTCGGGGACGGCCGACGCGCGCCGGCCGTTCTCACGCGCCACCACCCACCAATCCCGCCATCGGCCGCAGTTTTGCCCCTTGAAGTTGCCCATCGGATGGAGCGTGGTCGTCCGCGCTCCACCGGCTTCAGGTTTATGAGGGGGAGCAGGGCTGCACGAAGCGCCCACAGTCATGTCCGCAAGTTCCATCACTCGCGGAAAGACTAGCGCAGCCGCTCTGGGCTGGCTTCCTGCAGCTTGCGAAAAGTTTCCGGTCGCTTGCGGTTCAATACCGCCAGCTCGCGCATTCAGCATGACGGAAAACAAGGAAACGGGGGGATTGCCGAGGACAGTTGTTGATTCTAGGGGCCTGCGGGGCAAAGCACATCGGCAATCGGCTCCCAGATGCCATACTGAGACAGCGCGTTGCTCGTGCCAACAGCGGGCGGTTGCGAGTTGGAGCCGCCGACCGCGACTTTGGCTAACCCTCGGATTGGAAGCTCTCAAGTTCCGCCTGACAAACTTGGCGGGCCTCAGGCCACGACGGACGCCTTGAAGGTGTGCGGTCCAAGGCGGATGGTCTGGTCCGTCATAATGGGGACCAGTTCGCCGGGATGGAGGACGGAGCGGTTGATCTGAATCGCGTCATTCGCCGCAAGGGACTCAATCCAGAAGCAGCCACGGAAATGGTGGATGCGCCCTTGCACGGGGGCCATCTGCTCGTAATCCAACTGGATCGGGTTCGTGTCCGCCGCGCCAAACGTCGCATCCGTCAGCACCCAGAAGCTCTCGCGGAACGGCGGCGGGCAGGAACGCGGGCGGAGCACGATCGCCCCGCGCACAGGCACGTCAACAGGCTGGGGCAGCCCGGGGAGGGACTTGAGGTTTTTGATCCCGGGCTCGCCGTTGAAGGCGGAAGGAAAAAGCTTCAGGTCGAGAATGTATTCCGCACCCAGGCGAAGCTGGCCAGGGCCTTTGAGCGGCATCCAGTCATTGCTGGCCAGCGGGATGCCGTCGAAGTAGGAGCCGGCTTTGCTGCGATTGTCCCGCGCGCCGGTCAATCCCGCGTCGAGCCAGCCCATGACGATGTGGACGCGGCTGATCTGCCGGGTCTTCTCGTCGTTCTCCGGGCTGCGCGGCCAGAACCAGGCGACCCAGTCGGATTCGTTCTCGCGGCGGCCGTCCTTGTCGGTGTGGTTTTTACCGATTTTGAACTCGGGGCCGGAGACGATCCACAGCTCGCGCACAGCGTCGGCATTCTCAGGCAGCAGGCGGAGCCGCTGGCCGAACTGGGGGAGCTTGAGGAAGAGGTTGGGGATGCGCAGCTCGGCTTTGTCAGCCGCCGTGGCGGCGGGCGCCGGGGTGCCTTCGGCCTGCACCCGCTGGCACTTTTCGGTGTCCGGGGGCGGGGCAAACTGGACATGCTCCACCTCACCGACCTCGCAGATGCTGATGGGGCGGGGCACGCCCTTGAGCTGGTAGGGACCGTGGTTGATCCAGGCGACCTCACCAAGGCCGGGGATTGCCTCGTCGCCGATCATCATCTTGGCGTTCTCGAAGGCGACGCCGCTCATCAAGGTGTGGCCGCCTTCGGCGAGGGACTGGATGCGCGCGGCGAGGTCCACATGGCTGCCAAAGACTTTCGTGTTTTCCTGCCCCGTGGTCCGCGTGTCGTGCAGGGCGATTTCCCCGATGTGGATGCCCACCCGGTCCAGCACCTTGGCCTTGAGTTCATCCGTCAACTGCCGGTTCTGTTTGTGCAGGCGCAGGGCGAAATGGGTGGCGTCGGTGGTGTTGCTGAAGAGCAGGAGGAACTGATCCCCCGCCGTTTCGATCTCCTGGCCGCCGGGGAATTTTTTCAACAGCATCCGCACGCTCTCATGGTGGCGCAGGATGACCTCGCCGGCGCGGCGCTCGCCGATTTGGGCCTTGAGCTTGGTGCTGTCCACCAAGTCGCTGAAGAAGATCACCGCTAGTGAGAGCCGGCGCAGCGTGACCGTGTCGTCGCGTTTGGAGTCTGGCGCTGAATCTGACATTGAAGAAAGTGACAGACTACTGGCCGGCATCCAACACGATGCGAAAGCCGGTGTCTGGCAAGGCGATGGCTCCGGGGAAACGATAACCAGAAAGCATCTTGAAGATGGCGGGAGCGATGATGGTGCGGGTGAAAGTATCCCGGACGGGCTTTTCGAGCTCCGTCTTCCAGGAGCCGCCGCGCATCACGTAGGTGCCGCCGCCTTTGGTGAACTCGTCCTCGCACCATTCCCACGCGTTGCCGCCCATGTCGTAGAGGCCGAACCGGTTGGGCTTGAAACTCCGCACCGGCGACGTGTTGGTGAATTTGTCAACGCCCACGGACGCGTGATAGTTGCCAGCTTCCGCCTTGGGCGGCTGGTCCGCTGTGAAGCCATCTTCCGCGTTCCATGGGACAGTCCAAGGCCTGGCGGCCGGACCGCCGCCATACTGCGCGGTTTTGGACCGCTCGGCGGGGTCTTTGCCTTTCTCCGGGCTCATCCCCACGGCCGCGCTCCACTCCAAGTCAGTCGGCAGCCGGTAAGTTTGCGCCGCAGAAATGGTGCCGGCCTGGCGTTCCTTCGCCGTCAGCCAGGCGCAGAACTGGCGCGCCTCGGTCCAGAAGACATTGACCGCCGGGTGATCGCCGGTCTGGCCGGCTACAGGGTCCCACGCCAAATCCTTGTCTTTCGCAAAACCCTGATAGTCCTGCACCCGGGTCTCATGAACACAAATCAGTCCCTTGACCCCGGGCACGGCCACGAATTCCATGCCCAAACTGTTGACCCACTGCTGGGTGGTGGCGGACGGAGGACTTCCGGCCTTCTTCTCGGGCATGACGACCTTGGCTTCTTGCACGAGCTTGACCGGAGGGGTCTTGGGCTCGACTGGCGGCGGCGTGGGCACGGGGACCGGCTTCGGAGCCACAGCTACCTTGGCCTTGGCGAGTTTCATCGTGCTGTCTTTGCGCTCGCCAGCCCCCACCGTGACGGAGGCGGATGCCGGCTCGTAGCCCGCCAGTTTGGCTTCCAAGCTCACCGCTCCGGGCGGAAATCCTGCCAGTTCCAGCGTGGGGGTGGCCTTGCCGCGCGAGACGCCAGCCACAAAGACCTCAGCGCCGGGCGGGTCCACTGTGACCGTGATCGCGCCAGGAAACACCAACGGCACCACAAGTTTTTCCCCCTTCTTCAACGCCACGTTGGTGACGAGGTTCGGCAGCTTGGCATAGGTCGCCACAATCTCGTGCGGGCCGGGCGGCAAGGCGACGGGGAACTTCGCGACTGCCTTGCCATTGATGGAGAGCGCGGCGACGGCGGGCTGGACCGCAACCTCAATGGTGCCCTCGGGGAACTCGTGGGTGACGGACGCGGGCTGTTCTTTGGACACCACCACTTCCTTGCTGAAGTCTTCCCAACCGCCAGAACGCTGCAGCTTCACAAGATAGGTGCCGGTGGGCAGGGCCAGCGCTTCCGGAGCCGCCTTGGTGTTGCCTTTCTTCGGTTCCACGGGCCCGCCCAGCACGTTCAGGGGCTGAATTTCATAGGGCAGGTTGGCAGGCGTGGAGGCGATTTGCAGGGTCCCGGTGGACCGCTTGAGGGCGATGGGGGGAAGCGAATTTGTGACGCCGCCCTGAACCTCGAACTCGCGGGTTTCCGACTCATAACCGGGGAGCCGGAAGTTCACTGTGTATTTGCCAGGCGTCAGACTGGCGAAGAGCGCCGGAGTGTAGCGCGGGGCTTGTCCTTCAATGATGGCGCTGGCGTTGGTCGGGGTGGTGGTGAGGTTGAACGCACCGCGCAGCACGTTGTCGGTGCTGTTCCAATTGATCGGGGTGAGGATGCCCTTGAGCACGGCCACGGTGTCCTCGAACGGCGCAAAGCCCGGCCGCTTCATGGCGACCCGATAGCTGCCGGCAGGCAGGTCGGAAAAATTCGTCGGCGTCACACCGGTAAACACCCGGTTGGTGCCCCTGAACACCTCGAAGGGCAGCCCCGGCGGGGTGCTGCGCAAATCCATCGCGCCCATGGGGAAGGTGTGGCTGAACTGCGCCAACGCACCGGCCTCGATGGTCAGGGTCTCGACCCTGTCCGCATGGTCCGGCCGCTTGAGCACCACAGTGTAACGACCGGTGGCGAGGTTGGTCTTGAACGGCGTTTTGCCCCGGGCCACCTCAATGCCGTCTGCGGCGTTGCTGACGATGAAATCGGACTTGTCCGGCGTGCTCTCCACGCTCACCTGGCCGGTGTGTCGCTTGAGGATCACCTTCACCTCCAGCGGACCCGCGTTGGTCAGGGCAAACTCCTTGAACTCCTCCTCATGATTGGGCATCCGGAAGAGCAGCGTGTGCGTGCCGGTCTGGATGTTCGTCAGGCTGGTCGGAGTGCGCAGGGTCTTGCGACCGTCGAAGATGACTTCCGCGCCGGCCGGTTCGCTAACCACCGTGATGGCACCAAACTGCGGTGCGGCAGGCGGCGGCTCCACCGGGGCCTTGGCCTCCGGGACAGCTGGTGCGGGCGGAGGGATCACCGGGGCGACCTTGCCAGGCTTGTCTTTCAACCAGATGCCCACCCCCACGAGAGCCAGCAGCACCACCACTCCGGCGGCCACTGGCATCAAGGGAAAGCCCTTGCGCGGCGGCGGCTCTGCCGGGGCGGCCGGCTTGGCGGTGGTGGGTCGGCTGGTCGGGCGCTGGGTGGCCGGGCCACGCTTGTCAAACGAGACGGCAGTTGCGGGCGTGGTATCCCCCCGCAACATCTTGGCCACTTCCTCGCAGGACTGCGGCCGATCCTCCGGGCTCTTGGCGAGACAGGCGGCCACGGTCCGCTCCCAGACTTCGGGAATCGCTTCGCATTCCGTGAAGCCCAGTTGCTCACGCCGTTCGGTCATCGTGGTCGGCGCGACCTGTGACACCTGGTGCCGCATGTCGCCACTGAAGAACGGCGGCTTGCTGGTGAGCAGCTCAAAGATGGTCGCCCCCAGCGAATACACGTCATCGGTAGGATGCGGCACGCCCCCGTTCATCTGCTGGGGGCTCATGTAGGCCGTGGTGCCGGTGCCAACGATGAGGTTTGTAACCTGCGCAAGGTTGTCCACGATTTTCCGCGCCACGCCGAAGTCCGCGAGCTTCGCCTCGCCCGCGCTGTTGACCATGATGTTCGAGGGCTTGAGGTCGCGGTGGGCAACCTTGGCCTTCGTGTGCGCGTAGTGCAGCGCGTCACAGAGCTGCTGGACCCAGGCGGAGATTTCATCCACCTCAAAGATCGGCGGCAGCCCTTCTTCCTTCACCCGTTTGTGCATCAGCTCGCGGAGCGTCAGGCCGTCCACGAACTCCATATGAATCGCCGCCAGCTTGCCGCCCGCGCCGGTCCCGGCATCGCCCAGTTCCAAGCCATAGACGCGGACGATGTGATGGTGCGAGAGATCGAGGCAGCGGAGGGTCTCCCGGCGCAGCTCGTCGAGGACAAGGCTGTCAGTGGCCAGAACCTGCGGCAGAAATTTGAGAGCCACCTCGCGGTTGAGATTGCCGTTGTGGGCGAGCCAGACCATGCCCATCGCGCCCTGGCCCAGCAGCCGCTTGAGCGTGAAATGGGAGAAAACCTTCTGGCCGACGCCCAAAGACATCGTGCCAGGGCTTGTCACGTCCGCGCCGAGGTCGTCATCCAAGGACGGTGGGCGATAGGTGCTGGGATTGCTGGGCGGTTTATCGCTGCTCATGCCTTGCGTGCCGAGATGTTTCCGCTAGCCCTACCTAAGATAGGGTAGCGGCAGCTTATGGCGGGAGCCCAACAGCGCAAGCCCGTTCTTGGCCTCGGCACGGGGTGGTTGGCCATCGCTCAAACCCGGATTCGAGGCAGCAGTGGAGAAGCTGACGGGCGGCATCGACCTGCGCCACAACACCGCCGGCTTCAGAATCAGGGCTAAAATTTCACCGCCACGCCGAAGTAGTAGTTGCGCCCGTATGCGGGGTCGATGCCGTTGGAGCGGATGCGGGAGTAGTAATCTTCACCCAGCAGATTGTTGATCCCAGCAAGGAGGCTGACCTTGTCCTGATGAAGGTTCAGCTCGGCGGTGAGATCCCAGACCATGTAGGCGGGTATGAACCCAGAACTGGCCGGGTTGGCGGCAACGAAAAGCCCGTTGTTGTCATTGGCCCAGTGCGCATCCACGAAAGTGCCCATCAGACCGACCTTGCCCCATCGCTTGCTCCGCAGCATCGCCCCCGTGCGGATCACGTGTTCCGGCGCGTATTGCGGCGTCAGCCCCATAAGCGGCCCGGACTCAAAACGGGCGTCCAGCAGCTCCAGATTCCCGTAGAGGCTGAAGGCCAGATCCCGCTCACCCACCGTGCCAGTCCGCTCGTCATAAAGGCCAAGCAGGTCCACCTCCAAGGCGAGATCCCAGCCCTTGTTGATCGAGCGTCCGACATTTTGGAAGTTCGCTCCAACCCTTCCGAAGCGGTTGTCGTAGTCGATCCGAAAGATGCTGGTGTCATAGGTGAGCCACGGACGGGGGGTGCCCCGGATGCCCGCCTCGTAAGTCCAAGTGTGCGCCGCCTCCAGGTTCGCGCTGATGGTGTCGGTGGTGCCCAAGGGCACGGCGTCCGTGTATTGCTTGGCCTTGTAGCCCTGCGCGACGTTCGCGTAAGCCCCGTGACCGCGCCCGAGGTCGTAGGCCAGACCGAGCGCCACCAGCGGCACGACGTCCACGTAGGAATCGCGCGAGAGCACGGCCTTGGGTGTCACCGCCTCACCCGTGCCCAGGTTGACTTGCTCGGTGATGTGCTGGTGAATGTTCTCCAGCCGGAAGCCGGGCACGATGCTGAGCTTGTCGAAGGTGAACTTGTTCTCGGCAAAAATGGATCCGTAGGCCGAGCCGCGCTGGGACTGCTGGCGCAGCGCGCCGGTCTCGGCATCAGGCGTCTCGCCCCGCCGCACGGTGAACGGCGAGTCAGAGTAATAGGTCATGAAGCCCGCCGTCAGCGTGTGATCGTTGTTCCACGCGGACCAGTCGTGCCGCACCCGGGCATCGGTGCCGAACGTGTAGTATTGGTGGAGCGTCTGGAGATTGTCGCGGTTGCCATCCCCGTCGGCCAACGGCACCGCGCTGATGGTGCCAAACCCCGTATCCGTCTGGCGTTTGCTGAAGCGGCGGTAGTAGCCCCCCCACATCTTCACTTCCGAGCTGGTGCCGGGGTCGAAATCACGCTGCCAGGTGAGCGACGGGGAGAAACGCTCGACCCGCACCCGATCAAAAAGGTTCTGGGTGGCCGCGCGATCCACGCCGTAGTTGAGCACCGCGCCGCCGAGCGGAGCCACCGAGCCGTGGGTGAGGCCGCCCGCCTCGCCGCTGTCGGCATTGAACGCATCAAAGCCAAAAATCCAGCGCGAATCCCGGTCCGCATCCAGCACCAGCTTCAGGCTGCCGCCATCCACCCGGTAATCACTGTTGTTCCTGCGGAAGCTGTCCCCCTGACGATGATCAAACGAGCCTAGATAACCCACGCGCCCAACCGTGCCATCCACGGCCGTGTAGGTGGAATACAAGCTGTCCGAGCCAAAGATATGCTGCGTCCGGGCGGAAAACTCCCGGTCCCGCCGCGGCAGATGCGTCACGTAGTTGAGTGCGCCGCCCGGCTGCGGCCCATAGAGCAGCGAGGCCCCGCCCCGGATGAACTCCAGCCGGTCCACGGACTCCAGCGGCGGCGCGTAATAAACCGTGGGATAACCGAAAAGATCCACGACGAACGGCACCCCATCCCGCAGCACCAGCAGATCCTGCGTCTCATGCGGATCGCCAATCCCGCGCGAACCCAGACTCAGCAGCGCCGGGTTAGGCAGTTCGCTGACCAGCAAACCCGGCGTCTGCGAGAACGCCTGGCGATAGTTGCTGTTGACGATGCTGGGCAAGGCATCGAAATCCACGACTGTCGTCTTCTTGCCCGAGTAAATGCGCGTGCCCTCGACAGCCGGAAGGAAAGGGGGCTGGATGGTGGCGTCGGTCTCCGACTCACCGGTGACGACGACGGTGGGAAGCTTGACCGGGGAGCTCGCACCACGGGGCTTGGCCGCCGGAGCGTTAGTGCTCTGCGCCTGGGCGAGACCGGCGAAAAGGATTGCGTTCACCAACGCCAGGGTGGCGGGCGAAACGAATCGGACGGGCTTTGTCAGGTTCATGGTATGATTTGCCGAAGCCTTCCAGACACCCGCATCGTGACTGGTCAAAGCCCCAGTTCCGTCAGCCGGAACCGATAGCCACCCGCAGGGCACCCAAAGGCTGGGCCGAGCATGGCCCGGCGGGAAAGTGCGCGCTTCCGTTGGCTTGCGATTTGTTTGCGGCGGCTTGCTGTGCGCTCAGCTACCAAGTCTCAAGTCGCCGGAACCGAGCGTTGCAATAGCAGCGCGGCGGCAAAGCATCCCAGGAACCACATCGCAACCTGCGGTGGCTGGTCCGCCACCGCGAGCAAATCCACCAGACAGATGCCCGCCAGCAAGCCAGACACCGTCCGGCCAATCGCCGGTGGCGATTGCCACAGCGTGTAGCGCAGACACTTCGCAGCCCAAAGACCCACCACCAAGGAAAGCAGCAGCGCCCGCTCACGGAAAAAACCGTCGTTGACGATGTAGGCAAGTGCCACCGGCGTGCCCAGCAGCAACAATGGCCAATACCGGACCAACCCCGGCGCGCTCTCCCGACGGGCCAGATAACTCAAGCCGATGATGTAGGCCGCCAGCACCACCGCGCTCCAAATCGCCAGCCCCTCCACCCCGCGCGCTCCGGCGGACGCCGCCGTCAACAGCAGGAAAAACCGGCATGCGGCCATCAGAACTGGCGACCAGGTGATGTGCTTGTGCGCGGCATCGTAGGCGACAATGCACACCAGCAACTCCAGCGCGAGGATGGCGGGTTCCCGCCCAAGCCAGCAGAGCATGCCCGTGCCGGCGGTGAGAAAAAAAACACTCCAGCGCCAAACTGCGGTCAGCGAAATTGCTCCCGAAGGGATGGGCCGTTCACGCCGATGCTGCGTGTCGAACTCCGCATCAAACGCGTCGTTGAGAAACATTCCACCGATGTAAACGAGCGAGGCCCCGGCGCAGAGCCAGGCAAAACGGGACCACTCGCCGCCCCCGGCCAGCAGCCAGCCGGCGAGGCAGTTGGACCAGACCGTGGGCAGGTTCGAGACACGCCCCAGCACCAACAGGGTTCGCAGCAAAGCCATGAGCGCGGAAGGATGGTGCGGGTAATGAACGAACTCAAGAACGCGGTTGCGTCACGGTGGAAGATGGGCACAGCCGACGCTCGCACCCTGCCCGGTAAGCCGAGCCCCAGACCGGTTGGCCAGCTCTGATCACGTTGGTGTTTAACGTGCGGCGGAAATGACCGACTGCAAAGCCCTGGTCCTCAGACCGATTCCGCGGCCAGATTCCAAGCCAGCGAGTCGTTCAGTGCTTCGGCGGCTCGGCGGCGGCGATGACTTCCTTTTTTTCCCAGAAGGCGAGGGCGAAAATGACCATGATGGTGGCGGCCATGAGGCAGGGGAACATCCAGAATTCCTTCCACTGGCCCATCGTGTCTTGCAGCACGGTGCCCGCGACTTGGGGTTTCTGGGCAGTGAACATTTTGCCGAACGACTCCCAGAAGGTGAAGCTCTCCGCCGGCGGCATGGCTTTGCCGAGCGCTTCCGCGCTCTTGACCGTGGCCCCGAATTTGCCGCCGGCCACTTGGTAGCCAAAATACATCCCGACACCCTGCGTGAAAAAGACGAGCATGGACTGGGCTTGGCCACGGACTTCAGCCGGGGCCTTCGTGTCCGTGTAGATGAAACCCGTGACGAAGAAGAAATCGTAGCACACGCCGTGGAGCACGACGCCGGAGAGGATCATCCAGAGCACCTGTTCCGGCGCGCCCATGGAGAACAGCGCGTAACGCACCACCCACGCGAGCATCCCCACTGCAATCATCCACTTGACCCCAAGCCGGCGGAAGAAGAACGGCACCAGCAGCATGAAGAAGATTTCCGACATCTGCCCCAGCGTCATCGTGGAGCCGGCGGCCTTGAAGCCAATGTGCGTGAGATAGTTTGAGGTGAAGGCGTAGTAGTAGGCCAGCGGGATGCAGATGAGCGTGGAGCAGAGGATGAACACGAGGAACGGCACGTTCCCCAGCATCTTGAAGGCGTCCACCATGAGGAGGGCGTTGAGATTGATCGGCTTGCCGGCGGCGGGCGGCGGCGTCGCGGGTTGCAGGAAACAGACGACGCCGAGCACCAGCGAGGAAATCGCCGCCAGCGTGAAAATGTGCGTGCTCGCGGACCAGCCGAGTCCGCCCACGATGAGGCCAGCAACAATCCAGCCAATGGTGCCCCATACGCGCAGGGCGGGGAATTTGTTGCGGTCGTCAATGTTCGTGAATGCCACCGTGTTGCTCAGGCCGAGCGTGGGCATGTAGCAGAGCATGTAAGCGGTGAAGAGCCACACGAGAGACTTGCCATCGCCTTTGGCAATCAGCCCCGGGGCCATGAAGAGCAGCCCTCCGCCAATCAGATGCAGCACGCCCATCGCCTTCTCCGAGTTGAAGAACCGGTCGGCCACCAACCCCAGAAACAGCGGCGCGATGATGGCCGCGATAGGTGCACTCCCGTAGGCATCGCCGATGATCCCGGTCAGATTGTTTCCCGCCAGACATGCGCCCAGCGTCGCAAACCACGCGCCCCAAACAAAGAACTGGAGGAACATCATGACGGACAGGAGTATGCGGTTCTTGGAGCTCATAGATTTTGGGGACGCTAGGGAAAGCCAAGGTGGGGGGCAAGCGTGGATTATGGGCTGCAACCTCCTACGCAGAGGTTGCCAACCAAGCAAAAAGCCGGTTGACTCATGGACAAGCTGGCTTAACATGACAAACATTAGTTAAACACTTAACATTATGTCCGCCGCCCCTACTACTCCAGGTTCCGTCACCCACAACGAGGTCATCAAGACCGCCATCCCCACGCTCGCGGGCAACATCGCTGCCACCGTGGCCTCCGGCACTGACCAGTTTTCCGCCGATGACCAGCAGTTCATCAAGTTCCACGGCATCTACCAGCAGGACGACCGCGACGCGCGCAAGACCGGCAAGAAGTTCATCATGATGGTCCGCGGTCGCATCCCCGGCGGCCTTATGACCCCGGCGCAGTGGATTGCCTTCGACGACCTCGCCACGAACTACGCCAACAACACTCTCCGCATCACCACGCGGCAAAGCATCCAGTTCCACGGCATCGTCATGTCTGGCCTCGGCCCGCTGATAAAGAAAATCAACGACTGCCTCCTCTCCACGCTCGCGGCTTGCGGCGACGTGAACCGCAACGTCATGGCTTCGCCCGCGCCCGCGCAGGACAACGCCCGCGCCGCGATGGTCGCCGATGTGCATCGCGTGGTCGCCGCGCTCGCGCCGCAGACGAAGGCCTATCACGCCATCTGGATTGACGGCGTGCAGCTCAACCTCGACGACCCGGCGAACAAGGATTTCGTGGACCCGCTCTACGGCAAGACCTACCTGCCGCGCAAATTCAAGACCGCCTTCGTCCTGCCGCCGGTGAACGACATGGACGTCTTCACCAACGACCTCGGCTTCATCGGCATTGTCGAGGGCGGGCAGCTCGTCGGCTACAACCTCACCGTCGGCGGCGGCATGGGCCGCAGCCACGGCAACGACGCCACTTACCCGCGCCTCGCCGACGTGCTGGGCTTCCTCACGCCTGCGCAAGTTGTGGATGTCGCCAAGGCCGTGCTCACCACGCATCGCGACTTCGGCGACCGCACCGACCGCAAACACGCGCGGCTCAAATACGTTCTCCAAGAGCGCGGTGTGGACTTTGTGCGGAACGAAATCGAGCAGCGCGCCGGCTTCAAGCTCCAGCCCGCGCGCGCCTTCAAGTTCACCACCACCAGCGACAACTACGGCTGGCACCGGGCGATTGACGGCACGAACTTCCTCACGCTCTTCGTCGAGTGCGGTCGCGTGAAAGACGTGGATGGCCGCCGCCAGAAAACCGCGTTGCGCCGCATCGCTGAGAAGTTCCCGAACATCGAGTTCCGCCTCACCGGCAACCAAAACGTCATCCTCGCCAACGTCAGCGACGCCGACAAAGCCGGCATCAACACCGTCTTCGCCGAGCACGGCGTCCGCACGGAAAACCAAGCCAGCCTGCTCCACGGCAATTCGATGGCCTGCCCCGCGCTCCCGACGTGCGGCCTCGCGCTCGCGGAGAGCGAACGCGCCTTGCCCGGCCTCGTGGACCGCATCGAGAAGCTCTGCGGCGACCTCGGCCTCGGCGCGGAGGAGATTGTCATCCGCTCGACCGGCTGCCCGAACGGCTGCGCGCGGCCCTACATGGCGGAGATTGGTTTCGTGGGCAAAGCCCCCGGCCGCTACCAGCTCTGGCTCGGCGGCAACGCCAGCGGCACGCGGCTGAACAAGCTCTTCAAGGACGTGCTCAAGGAAGCCGAACTCGAAACCGAACTGCGCCCTCTCCTCGCGCGTTTTGCAACGGAGCGCACCGCTAGCGAACGCTTCGGCGACTGGTGTGACCGGGTGTTGCTCAAAGAAGCGGCCGCCGCGAATTGAGCTTCGGTTCGACTGTAGTTTGCTCGGACCCCTCATTGCATGGCCGAAGAAAAGCACTACCGCAGCCTCGTCAAAGCCATCTCTTGGCGTGTCACTGGGACGTGTGACACCGTCCTGATTTCATGGCTTATCACCGGGCAAATCAAGGCCGCGCTTGGGATCGGCTTTGTCGAGCTGTTTACCAAGATTGCCCTCTACTACGTCCACGAGCGCATCTGGAACAAGCTCGACTTCGGCCGCGTGAAGACCAAGGACGACTTCGACATTTAACCTGTCAACATTGCCTAAAATGACTCCTGAACAAATCACCCAAGCCAACGCAGACTTGCGCGGCAAGCCAGCCCTCGACGTCGTCAAGTGGGCCATCGCCCAAGCCGGCGGCCGCGCCATCGTCTCGACGAACTTCCGCCCCTACGAAGCCGTCATTCTTCACCTCGTCACGCAGGTGCAGCCGGACATTCCCGTGCTCTGGGTGGACCACGGCTACAATCGCCCCGCCACTTACGCCCACGCCGAGCAGGTCAAAAAGCTTCTCAAGCTGAACATCAAGGCTTACATCCCGCGGATGACCGCCGCGCATTACGACGCTGCATTTGGCGGCATGCCCGAGCCCACGCCCGAGAACGAGGAGCGCATCAAAGCCTTCAGCACCGTGATGAAACTGGAGCCCTTCCAGCGCGGCATGAAGGAACTTGCCCCCACCGTCTGGCTCACCGCGCTGCGCAAAGTCCAAAACCCCAATCGCGCCGGCCTCGACATCGTTTCCCCTGACGGCAATTTCAACTCGCTCAAAGTCAGCCCCGTCTTCCACTGGTCAGACGCCGAGATGGAAGCCTACCTGAAGCAGCACAACCTACCGAACGAGTGGGACTACTTCGACCCCGCGAAGGCGGATGAGAAGCGCGAGTGCGGTCTGCACGCGAGCTGGGGAGGGAAGGCGGTCGGGAAAGCCGAGGGGATGGGGTCTGGCGTCTAGCGGATGGGGAAAGCCCATCGAACGCACAACCCCAGACCCCAGATTCCAGACCCAAGACGCTATACACACATGGGCGAGCCCTTTGAAAACTCGGAAGCGTGGAAATCAGCGCGCGGGCTGACGAATCGTGTCTATTCGCTCTGTCAGCGAGCACCGCTGTCGAAGGACTTCGGGCTGCGCGACCAACTTCAGCGGGCGGCGGTTTCCGTGATGAACAACCTCGCCGAAGGCTGGGAAAGCCTTAACCCCGGTGAGAAGCGCCAAGCTTACAACTACGCCCGCCGTTCTTGCGGCGAAGTCCGCTCCATGTCCTACGTCCTCCTCGACAACAAGTTTATCAGTGCGGCAGAACAGCAGGATCTGCTCGCCGAGTGTGTTCACACAGGCAAACTCATTACAGGCCTCATCCGAGCCCTAGGCGACCGAACCTAAGCCCCATCCGCCAGACGCCAGCACCCATCCCCTCCTATGTCTTCTTACCACCTGGACCATCTCCAATTCCTCGAAACCGAAGCCATCCACATCATGCGCGAGGTCGCCGCCGAGTTCGAGCGGCCCGCGATTCTCTTCTCCGGCGGCAAGGACTCCATCTGCATCCTGCGCCTTGCCGAGAAGGCCTTTCGCCCATCGGACATCCCGATGCCCTTCCTCAACGTCGAGACCGGCCACGAGTTCCCCGAGCTGATTGAGTTCCGCGACCGCCGCGCCAAGCAGCTCGGCGCGAAGCTCATCGTGCGCACCGTGGACGAAGCCTTCGCCAAAGGCCTTGCCACACCCACGCCCGGCCAGATCAGCCGCAACCAGCTCCAGATCCCCGTGCTGCTCGGCGCGATTGAGGAGTTCCGCTTCGACTGCTGCATCGGCGGCGCGCGGCGCGACGAGGAGAAAGCTCGCGCCAAGGAACGCTTCTTTAGCTTCCGCGACGCCTTCGGCCAGTGGGACCCGAAAAACCAGCGTCCTGAAATCTGGAACCTCTACAACGCCCGCCTCAACCCCGGCGAAAACATGCGCGTCTTCCCGCTCTCGAACTGGACCGAGATGGACGTTTGGGAATACATCCAGCGCGAGAAGCTCGAAGTGCCGAATATCTATTTCAGTCATGAGCGCGAATGCTTCCGGCGCGGAGGTCAGTGGCTCCCCGTCCCGCCCGCACACACCGACACCACCAAGCCCGACCCCTACGCCGGCGCGCGTCCGACCGCGAAAGAGCCCGTGAAGAAAATGGTCTGCCGCGTCCGCACCATCGCGGACATGATCAGCACCGGCATGATCGACAGCCCCGCCAGCACCGTGGACGACATCATCCGCGAAGTCGCCGCCGCGCGCGTCACCGAGCGCGGCACCCGCGCCGACGACAAGGCCAGCGAAGCCGCGATGGAAGACCGGAAGAAGGCCGGTTACTTCTGAGCTTTTGCCGCACCATCTGTTTCCCAACCACACTCAAACAACCCAGTGCACATGAACATCAGCCTCGCACTCGTCTTCGCCACCGCCCTCACCGCGTTCGCTGCCGAACCCGCCGGCTACTACAGCCGCACCATTTTCGCCGATGACTTCTCCGGCAACGGCTTTGGGCCGCGCTGGGGCCATTACAAGAGCAGCAGCGTCGTGAAGGACGGCGTGCTCATCGGCATCACTGCGCCGACCTCTGACCACTCCGCCGTGGACAACATCAAATTCCCCGGCGAGCGCGACCTCGAGGTGTCCGTGAAGTTCCGCTTCGTCAGCGACAAGGCCAAGAGCTTCAACGTGTGGTTCGACGACAAGGATTACAAAGGCTCGCACGCCGGCCACATCTGCCAGGCCAGCATCAGTCCCACGGGCGTGAACCTCTCCGACGCCAAGACCGGCGGCTTCGACCTCACCGGCGGCCTCTACGACCGGAAGAAAGCCAACCAGCTCACCGACGCCGACAAGAAGCTGCTCGCGTCGAAGGCCAAGCGCATCCCCACGACAGTGAGCCTCCAGGACTGGCACACGTTGGTCGTGCGGACCAAAGGCGCGGAGTTGAGCGTGCTGATTGATGGCAAACCCGTCGGCAGCTTCGAGTCCGACGGCATCAGCCACGCCACCAAATCACTCGTCAGCCTCACGACCAACCCGGTGGATGTTCACTACGACGACTTCAGCCTCAAGGGCACCGGGGCTGCGCCGGTGGCTGCGAAGAAATAGGCGCGTCGGGCAATCATTCTCCCGCCAATGAAAGTGCCCATCTTGTTAAGTGCTGCCCTGGCGCTGGCCAGTATCGGCCAAACCATGGGTGCGGCGCCTTCTTCGGACCCCATCACCGCCGTCGCCAGCACGCCCGGCCTCGTCGCCTTCTGGGACTTTGTGAAGCGCGAGCCGGAGGGCGCGAAACGCTTCATCGCCCATGTGCCTGCCGGAGCGAAGACCGACTACCCGCTCGATGCTGCGAACTACATCCGCGACTACTGGGGTGCCGGACGCGAGGCGACGTATGCGGATTTCCCGTTGCTGGGTCGCGGGCCGTTCGGCAACGCCATCCGCATCGTGAAGGAAACCGACGCCGACTTCCGCCCCTTCCTCTTCGTGCCGCGTGCGCGTCTGCACGATACGCCGCTCGACATCAAAGGCGCGGGCAAGTCGGTCACGGTGGTCGTGTGGGCCATCCGCGAGAGCGGGAACCACGCGTTTGCGGGCATCTGGCATGAAGGCACGGACTTGAAGCAGAAGGAGACTGCGGGCATCGCCAAAGTGGAGCGCGGCCAGCGGCAATACGCGCTGTTTGCCGGGCTAAACAAGCTGGGCGCGGCCTGTGGCCATGTGTCGGAAAACGGCGCGAGTTCCTTTCTCAACCGATACGCCCTGCACAAATGCAACTCCGCCGCGCAATCGCCTGAAGTCCCCGCCGATTCACCCGCCGCCGTGCTCGACAAGGCTTGGCAGTGCTTCGCGATGACCTTTGACCACGAGCGCGACGAGCTCACCGGCTGGCTCAACGGCGTCTCCGGCGACCGCTGGCTCGACCACCCCAAGGCCGACAACCTCATCAAATCCGCCTACAACGCCTACATGCAGGGCCACTTCGCCAAGCTCCCCGGCCGGCAGGCGGGCGAGGACGCGACCTTCCCGAAGGACCAATACTACAACCCGCCCGAAGGCGAGCCTCTGAGCGTGAAAGTGCTGCGCGAAGCTGGCGAAGAGCGCGTCGAGCTGCGCGAGCATCGCTACACAAAAATCGAAGTCACCCTGCGTGGCGGCAAAGAAGTCGCCCGCGACCTCGTCGGCTTGCGCCTGAATCCGTGGTGGTATCCGCACGACCTCTACACGCCGAAGGATGCGCAAAGCGGCGGCCCCTTCACCATCGGCCGCGTCATCCACAGCTCGCGCAGCGTGGGCTTCACCGGCTGGATCGGCGGCGTGGCCGTGTTTGATCTGGCGTTGGATGCGCGTGAACTCACGAAGCTCACGTCACTCTCCAAAGCCCCGGTTTCTCTCTCGCGATGAAGACGTTCTCGCTTGCCCTGCTTTTTGCGGTGCTGTGCGCCTCCGCCTCAGCCGACGACACGGCCAAGCTCGCGGCGTTGCTCACCTCGGCGGGGGAAAACGGCGGCACGGCCACGATTCCGCCGGGTGATTATCAGCTCGATGGCACGCAGCCACTGCGACTGGCTTCACGTATGACGGTTTTGGCCTACGGGGCGCGGTTTCACTTGCCCAAAACGCTTGGGGACAAGGCGCGGGTGGTGTTGTTCGCTGGCACGAACGTGAGCGACTTCCGCTGGTTCGGCGGACACTTCACCGGGCAAGTATTCGACCCGGCCCAAGCGATAAAATCGTGGGAGCCGAATGTGAACACGCGGGCGATTCTACTCACGACGACGCCCGGTGGACGCACGGAGAACGTGACGTTCCGCGACGTGACAAGCGATGGCGTGGCGGGTGGGGTCATCACCGTGCTCGGCGCGGAGAAGAAGGGCAGCGAGCGCGAGGTGGAGACGTTCGCGCGCAACGTAACGGTGGAAAACTGCACGCTGGAGCGCAGCGGGAAGTTCATGTGGGACTACGGCTACCTGTGGCAAATCACCGTGTGGCCCGAGGACTACAGCGACGCCGAGCGCACGATGGCGGCGAAGTATTTCCGCCACGACCTCGTGCGCGGGCCGGTGCGGATGGAAGCGGGCGATGACCGCGTGTTTTTCGACAACGCAAAGCCGCTGCCTGTCACGAAAAAGCGCGAAAGCGCGGAGGCGGAGCGCGGCCACGATGCGGTGTCCTTTTTCGCCGACTCGCTGCCGCGAAACATCGTGCGCGGGCGGCAGTATTTCGTCGTCGAGAGCAAGCCGGAATTCATCCGCGTGGCGGAGTCGCCGGGCGGCCCGGCGGTGAAGTTCGACGGCAGCGCGGGACCCCAGGCGAAGCTCATCAGCAATCTGTTTCAGGCGCATCTCGCGCTCTACTCCCCGGCGGGCAGCGGGCCGGGCAAAGGGGCGCTCGACCTCGTCGGCTGCGAGAAAGTCATCGTGCGCGGCTGCCGCCTCAGCGCGCTCGGCGACACGATGCACATCCAGAAATCGCGCGGCATTGTGTTCACCGGGAATCACATCACCGGCTCGCGCATGGGCGCGTTTTTCCTCGCGGAGTTTTGCCAGGATGCAGTTGTGACCGGCAACACCGTGGATGGCTCGAACGGCTCGCGTGTCATGAGCGTGGAGAAGTCGTGTGAGGATGTGGTGATAACCGGCAACACCTTCCGAAACGGCGGTCGTGGCTCGTGGATAAACCAGCCCCGCAACTTCGTGCTGGCCGACAACATTTTCGTGAACAACACGACCAAGTGCGAACGCGACCCGCGCCGTGGCCGGCGCAGCTTTGTGACCGGCGACTACGAGCGCTACGCCGAGGTTTATTTCACCACGCACGAACCCGGCGGTCGCTACGGCAACGTGACGATTCGCGGCAATATCTTCACCAGCGGCCCGCACGCGACCCACGCCATCACCTTCGCGCCCGGCGGCGATACGATTGTCGTCACGGACAACATTTTCCGCGGGCCAGTGACGAGCATCCCAGCGCCGAAGGCCTGTGAGAACGTGGCAATTCGAGAGAACACGCTTCAACCTGCCTTGCCATGAACCGCCGCCACTTCCTCCACACTACCCTCGCCGCTTCACTCGCCACCTCCGTGCGCGCCGCTGAGAAGCGCCCGCCGCGCCTGTTGCTCCGTTCGTCGTGGCAGACGGTGAACATCGGTGACATCGCGCACACGCCGGGGGTGCTGGCGCTCATCGAGAAGCATTTGCCCGGCGTGGAGGTGCGGTTGTGGCCGAGCAAGGTGGACAACGGCGTCGAGGAGATGTTGCTCGCGCGCTTTCCGAAGGTGCGCATCGTCAAGGGGCCGGAGGCGCTCAAGGCAGCTTTCGCCGAGTGCGACTTCCTGCTGCACGGCTCCGGGCCGTCGCTGGTAGCGCAGAACGACGTGGCGCGCTGGGCGAGAGAGACCAGCAAGCCCTACGGCGTCTACGGCATCACGCTGTCGCTGCAAGGCTCCACCGCCACTTCGCCCGCGTCGGACGCGGCCATCAACGCGACCGTGGCCGTCCTCAGCGGCGCGAAGTTCGCCTACTTCCGCGACTCGAAGTCGCTGGAGCTGGCGAAGCAGCGTGGTTGCACCTGCCCGTTGATGGAGTTTGGCCCGGACGGCGCGTTTGCCACGGACTTGCGCGACGACGCGAAGGCGACGGCCTTCCTCAAGGCGAACGGTTTGGAGGACGGCCAGTTTCTCTGCTGCATTCCGCGCCTGCGCTTCACGCCTTACTGGACCATTCACAAGGAGCGCGCGATGGACCCGGTGAAACACGCGCGTAATGAAGCCTTGAAGGAGCACGACCACGCACCGCACCGGCAGGCCATCATCGAGGTGCTTCGGCAGACGAAACTCAAGGTGCTCATCTGCCCCGAGGATCAGACGCAGATGGCCGTGGGCAAGGAGCTGCTCTACGACCCGCTCCCCGCCGACGTGAAAGCGCGCGCCGTCTGGCGGCCCAACTACTGGCTCACGGGCGAGGCCATCTCGGTTTACACGCGCAGCGCCGGCCTCTTCGGCAACGAGATGCACTCGCCCATCATGTGCATCGGCAACGGCATTCCCGCCATCGTCTGCCGCTGGGCCGAGCAGACGAGCAAGGGACTCATGTGGCGCGACATCGGCCTCGGCGACTGGCTCTTCGACTTCGACAAGGAAGAGGACCGCGCGAAGCTCGTCCCCGCCGTGCTCGCCATGGCGAAAGACCCCACCGCTGCGAAGGCCAAGGCCGCGAAGGGACGCGAGTTCGTGATGAGCAAGTTCGCCACGAGCATGGGCGTAGTGAAGAAGCAGTTGCTCGCCTAAAACCAAAAGCAGCGCAACCAAGCATCCAAACAAGCCAACCATGAAAATCGCTACCCACATCGTCGCCGGCCTGTTCGGCCTCATGTTCCTCTTCGGAGGATTTTTTTTCTTCTTCGGCACGCTACCGCCGGGACCGCCGGAAGACTCGCTGCCGGGCAAGTTCATGGCCGCGTTCGGTCCGACCGGCTACATGGCTTTCGTCAAAGTCTGCGAAATCATCGGCGGCGCGCTGGTCGTGGTGCCGAAAACGCGCAATCTCGGCCTGCTCATCCTCGGCCCCATCGTCATCAACATCCTGTGCTTCCACGCCTTCGTAATTAAGGGAGGCTTCGGCGGCGCGCATGCGTTCATCACCGTGGCCGCGCTGTTCCTGCTCTGGACGGAGCGCAAGGCCTTTGCCGGACTGGTGAACCGCCCGTCCGACTCGATCGCGCCGCAATGAATTTTTTCCTTCCTCTCCGCCGCGTCTGGCTGCTCGTCGGGTTGCTCGGCTGGAGCCAAAGCTTTGCTGCCAACGCGCCGCAACGTATCGAGGCCGACCTGCTCGTCGTTGGCGGCAACGAACCGGCCGTCGCCGCTGCTGTGCAGGCCGCGCGGCTCGGCGTGAAGCGCGTCGTGCTCGTAAGCGACATCGCGATGCTCGGCGGGCAGTTCAGCGCCGAGGGCGTGGGCAACGTGGACGAATGGACGACCGTCAACGGCAAGCGCACCCGGTTCCCGCGCTCCGGGATGTTTCTCGAGGTCGCCCGCGCCATCGAGGCCACCAACCTGCGCAAATACGGCAAGGCCGAGCCGGCGAATTCCTTCTGCGCCTGGCTGACCGTCGAGCCGCGCGAGGCCGCGCGCATCTTCGAGGAGCTGGTCGCACCACA
>CAIPBN010000238.1 GCA_903863315.1 uncultured Verrucomicrobiota bacterium
CAGCGACTTCAAGAGTGGCGCGGGAAGTTTCCGCAGATCGATGCGGACCTCTGAGCCTGCCTCCGTGACCAGGGCAGTCGGTGGCACGGGCCGGCCTTGGGGATGATGGCCAAACCGGAGTCCGCAAGCCGCCTCGACAGCGGCCCGCAACTCCGCGTGCTCCGCCAACACCAGAGTGGGCCCGTCGCCACTCTCCAACCGCAGACGGTCCCAGACCACGAAGGTGCCGGGCTGGGCGGGGGCGACCTGTCGCGCGACCAGCCGGAAGATCGGTTCGCGGGCCGCACCCTGGACCTGCTCACGGGCGACCACGCGGAGCATGTCCACCCAAGCAGGGAAGCCGTTGCCGACCGCCAGCACATTATGCCTGCGGTAGTTGCTCCAGAACAACCTGTCCTGCATGGCCTTGATCGCCGCCAGCACCGGTGCCGGATCGGTGGTCGCCGCCCGCCACTTTTCTCGGACCAAGCCGAGCATGTCCTTCGGCAGACCAGCACTCGGTAGAATGGCTGGCCGCTCTCCCAAAACGGCCAGCGCTTGCCCCAGCTCCGTTGCTGCGACGTGCGAGAGTTCGAATGCAACGCCGTCGCCTCCGGAGGGATGGGCATCGGCGACTCGACCAGAGACCACGACCTCGGCATCGATCGGGCTTGTCCAGGTGACCGTCACGGGGCGCTGGGGTCCCGGATGCACGAAGACCGACCGTGCGGGCAACTTCGTCCAGGCCTGCAAGGGCTCGGCGGCGGCGTTCACGAAGACCGAGGGCTCGGATCCGAGGCTCCACGATTTCACCTCGGTTCGCCCTGCGTTGCTGTCGCGCGGTTCGGTGAGAAACACCGGGGCGGATGTCGTCTCCAGGAAGCTCCAACTGGCCCCGTGCTTGTCCGGCCTGGGGTTGCCCTTCAACAGATCGGGAATCAAATCGGCGACGCTCCAGCTTCGCTGATCGCCGGTCGTTTCGCGGATCGTCCATTCGATCAGCGTGCTGTCGGCTCCGTGGCTTTGGTTGGGCAGCACGGTCAGGAGCAGCAGCTCGCCGCGCCGAACCGACACCTTGTGTTCGAAGGGGACCGAGCCCGCTTCCGCAACCTTCGACTCCACGAGCACTCGTTTCGACGCAGCCCAGCGCGACTCGATTTTCTGGCGCGCCGAGTCGAGAGCCGACTGCCGCTGTTTCCTCTCGGCTTCCACTTGGGCTGCTTTTTCCTCCCATTGCTTCGTTTGCGCATCGAGTTCCGCTGCTGGCAATGATGCGCCTAGCTTGCCGCTGAGTCCGGCCCAAAGCGCGGCTAGGTAAGTCTCGTTGAGTTTCTCCTCCGCCGCGACTTCCGCGATGGCAGCGGGACCGCCGCGAGTGAGTCGCTCGCGATGCTTCAACGTCGCTGCGAGATGCGCAGCAAGCGGCGGTTCCCCATTGGGCCCGGCGTAGCGCGAGTGAAAACTGCGTAGCGATTTCTCCGCCTCTGTCGTCCAATCCGGACCATCAGGAGAAGGCGAAAACCGAAAGCCCGTGGGCAGCAGCACCGCCCGCGCCGCGACATAGCGCGCGGCCTGATGATAGCGCTCCACCAGCCCCGGCGTCATCGGCATCGCTTCACCAACATTGGCAAAACCCTCGCCGCCCACGCTGTCCGGCGCGAACTCACCGGCCCGCGTCGGCTGCATGTCCACGCCCGTGAGATCACGCACCGCATGATCATACTCCGCATTCGTCAGTCGGCGCAGCGTCACCGGCCCGGGGTCCCCCGCATGTGCTGCCGCCGCCTCATCCACCGCTGCTCCGATCCAGCCGAGCAACTGATCTCGTTCAGCCAAACTCGGCTGCGGAGATTTCTTCGGCGGCATGTCGCCCTCATTCAACCTTTCGGCAATGTCCTCCAGCACCTTCGGCTGCGCGAGCAGCGCCTCAGCAGTGACAAGGCTCGTAAGGTCCAAATCATTGTCATCGGGCTCCTTGCCGTGGCATTTGCCGCAGGTCTTCACCATCAACGGATGAATCCGCTCCGCATACGCCTTCGCCCGGTCAGCCGCATCATCGGCAGCAGC
>CAIPBN010000239.1 GCA_903863315.1 uncultured Verrucomicrobiota bacterium
CGATTGACCGGAATCATCCCGCGTCCAAACTCCCGCTGATGACCCTGAGTTTGCGTTCAATTTTGTGCCTGCTGGCCTCGCTGCCCCTTGCCGCCAGCATGTCGGCGGCGGAACTCAAACCCTACTCCGGCTCCGGCTGCTCGGTGGTGGATGACTACTTTGCGAACGAGGTCTGGGCCAAGGTCGCCGCCGAGTCCTGCCTCAAGTGCCACAAGGCTGGCGGCGACGCGGAGGACTCCAAGCTCGTGCTGCGGGACCTCGCGCGCGTGTCCGACCCCGAGCGCGCCGCCGCGATGCGCACGAACCGGGACGCCTTCATGCGCATGGCCCAGACCAAGGAGGGCAACTCCACGCGCCTGTTGCTTAAGGCCACCGGCCAGGTGAAGCATGGCGGCAAGGAAGCGGTGAAGAAGAATTCAGCTGAACAGCGTGTGCTGGCTGAGTTCGTCCGCCTCGTGAACGCGCCTGATGCTGCCGCGCTGGCAAAGGCGGCGGCCAACGCGGAGAAGAACGCCCCTCCGTTCTTCGCCGGCGTGGCGATGCTGGATGACCGCCAACTGCTCCGCCGCGTGACGCTCCAACTCGGCGCGCGGCTGCCGACGGAGGCGGAGATGAGCGCGGTCGGCTCGCAGGGCTTGAAGGCCATGCCGCCGATACTCGACACGCTGCTGAAGGAGGACGCCTTTTACACGCGGCTGCGCGAGGCGTTCAACGACATCTTCCTCACCATCGGCCTCGACGACAGCGCCGAGACGGTCCTGTCCTACGACCACTTCAGCACCACGCGCGGCTGGTATCAGAACACGAACCTAAACAGGGAATTCCTCGGCCACTTCACCGACGAGAAGGAACGTCGGCAGGCCGGTTACAAGCTCGCCGATGATTACCGCAAGGCCATCCAGTGGGAGCCGATGCGGCTGGTCGAGCACATCGTGCGGAACGAAAAACCCTTCACCGAAATCGTCACGGCGGACTACATCATGGTCACGCCCTATTCCTCGCGCGGCTACGGCATCTACGAGGACATCAAGGACCGCTTCAAGGACACCAAAGACCCGTTCGAATACATCCCGGTGAAGCTCAAGGCGCTCGTCGGGCGCAACAAGGACCAGAACCAGGAGTCCGCGACCGGCTTCTACCCGCACGCGGGCCTGCTCTCGACCTTCCAATACCTGCGCCGCTACCCGACGACCGAGACGAACCGTAACCGCCAGCGCGGTCGCGTCTTCTACCAGCACTTCCTCGGCGTGGACGTGCTCGAACTCGCGGCGCGCGTGAGCGACGCGGCGGCGGTGTCGGCCAAGTTCGAGAATCCCACGATGCAGGCGAGCGAGTGCGTCGTGTGCCACAAGACGCTCGACCCGGTGTCCGGCCTCTTTCAGGACTACTGGCGGTTCGCGGACCAGGGCATCTACGGCCGGCGCAAGGGCGGCTGGTTCACCGACATGTTCGCCGCCGGCTATGAGGACGAGGAGCTGCCGAGCGGAGAGCGTTGGCGCGCGTTGCAATGGCTTGGCGAACGCACCGCGAAGGACCCGCGCTTCGCCGTCGCGATGACCGAGCACGCGTGGTATCTGCTGACGGGACGCAAACCCCTGGCGTCGCCGAAGGACTTGGAAGACCCGCTCTTCGCCGCGAAACGCCGAGCCTACGCCGAGCAGCGGAAGCAAATTGAGGCCATCGCCACGCGCTTTGCCGCGACGGGTTTTAACTTCAAGCAGGTGCTCAAGGATTTGGTCCTCTCCGACTTCTACCGCGCCGATGGCGTGGCAACCGCAGTGGCCAGCCCCGCGCGCCGCGCCGAGTTGGATGACCTCGGCTTGGTGCGGATGCTTGCGCCGGAGCAGGTGGAGCGGAAGGTGGCCGCCATCTTCGGCAAAGGCTGGGGCCGCCTCACGCCCGGCGACGGCAAGCTCGACATGCTCTACGGCGGCATTGACTCGAAGGAAGTCACCGAGCGCGCCGCCGACCCGAGCGGCGCGATGGGCGCGATTCAGCGCATCCTCGCCAACGACGTCGCGTGCAAGCAGACCGCGCTGGACTTCAGCCGCGCGCCGAGCGACCGAAAGCTTTTCCCGAACATTGAGCCGGACGTGGTGCCCGGCACCGCCGAGGCCGACGCGCAGATTCGCCGCGCGATTGTGCATTTGCACCAGCGCCTCCTGGGCCGCTTCGACGCGCCGGATTCCGCCGAAGTGACGCGCACCTTTGACCTCTTCGCCGGCATCGTGAGCGACGCGGCGGGGAAGAAGGGTTTCGAGAAGCAGGAGATTTACTCCTGCCGCCAGAACCTCGTGCAGCCCGTGCCTGACCCGAACTACACCGTCCGTGCCTGGCGCGCGGTGGTGACTTACCTCCTACGCCGGCAGGAGTTCTTGTATGAGTGACGAAGCCCCGCAACCGCTGACGCAGGCGCACATGCC
>CAIPBN010000240.1 GCA_903863315.1 uncultured Verrucomicrobiota bacterium
AATGTCATCCTCGCCGCCCACATCGCCTCCGTGAGCCCGCCAGCGGTGAAGACACTGCGTGAAACCGCTGCCCGCATCGCGCTGATGGCGGTGCGCGGTGAGCCGCTGCCGAATGTCGTCAATGGAGTGAGTTCCGCCCAGTAGGCACCAGCGTCGATTCTGCACCTGCCATGTCCGCCTCCCAGACATTCGTTGACGATCCCGATGTCATTCTCATCGGCAGCGGCATCATGTCTGCGACGTTGGCCGTGATGCTCAAGCGGCTTGATCCGCGCCTGCGCATCCAGATGTTCGAAATCACGCCCGAACTGGCGCGTGAAGCCTCGGACGGCTGGAACAACGCAGGCACGGGCCACGCCGGTATTTGCGAACTCAGCTACACCCCGACACGCGATCAAAACGGTGGCGTGCCCATCAGCCGGGCGTTGCACATCTTTGAGCAGTTCGAGCACTCGAAGCAGTTCTGGGGTTCCATGACTGCCGAAGGAATGATGGGAGAGCCTGCCGACTTCATTCATGCGGTGCCGCACGTCTGCTTTGTGAAGGGAACGGACGATGTGGACTTCCTTCATGCCCGGCACGCGGCGATGGTGGAGCATCATTTCTTCCGTGGCATGACGCACACCACGGACCCCTCGGTCATTCGCCAATGGGCTCCGCTGGTGATGGAAGGGCGCGATGCTTGTCCGGTCGCAGCCACGACCGGCGAGGGCACTGAGGTGAACTTTGGCCTGGTGGCCCGCCGTCTGGGCGGCTGGCTGGCACAGCAGGAGCACTGCGGTGTAGCCGCCGGATGGAAGGTGACCAAACTTCGGCGCGGCACCGGTGAATGGCATGTCACCTTGCGCTGCATGGCTTCCGGTGAAGAGCGCGAGCAGCGTGCGAAGTTCGTCTTCGTCGGTGCGGGCGGCGGCAGCCTGCCTTTGTTGCAATCGGCGGGACTCCCCGAGGTCGCGGGGCTTGGCGCGTTTCCCGTCGGAGGGCAGTGGCTGGTTTGCGATGAACCTTCCGTCTGCTCACGGCACAACGCGAAAGTCTATGGCGTCGCCGATCCAGCGGCCCCGCACGTTGGCACACCGCATCTCGATCAGCGGCGGCTCAATGGGCGGTGCCAGCTCCTCTTTGGTCCCTTTGCGTCGTGGACCACGCGTTTCCTCAAGCACACCGGAAGCTGGAGCGATCTGCCGCTTTCCGTTCGCGCGGACAATCTCACCACGCTGTTGCGCGCCGGCGTGCACAACCGTTCGCTCGTGCGTTACCTGGTGACGCAAGGGCTGCAGAGCATGGAGGACCGGATGCAAGCCGTGCGTCACTACTACCCGAATGCGCGCACGGAGGACTGGCGGCTTTTGCAGGCGGGCATCCGCGTGCAGACCATCAAGAAGGCGGATCGCGGCGCAGTGTATTTCGGCACCGAAGTGTTCTCATCGACCGACCGGTCCCTCACGGCGCTGCTCGGAGCTTCGCCCGGCGCATCGGTCTCGGTGAACATCGCCCTCGAAGTCGTTCAGACCTGCCTGCCGCATCTGCTCACCAGCGCTGAGGGCCGGGAGCGCATGAGGCGGATGATCCCCACCTTTGACCAAGACCTGAAGCAGCTCGGCAATGCCGCCTTGTTCGAGAAAACCAGCCGCGAGGCCACGGAGCGGCTGCAACTCCATTTCCAACCATGATCACCCTCACTGACAAAATCGCCCTCGTTACCGGAGCCGGTTCCGGCATCGGAGCCGCCATCGCGGAATGCTTCGCCGAAGCCGGAGCACTCGTCTTTGCCTCCGACCGCGACGAAGCCGCCGCGCAGCAAACCGCCGCGCGGATTTGCGAGGCAGGCCATCGCGCGGAATCGCTCGTGCTGGATGTCAGCGACGAGTCCTCATGCCTTGCCGCTGTGCGCACGGTCACCGAGAAATGCGGACGCTGCGATGTGCTCGTTAACAACGCGGGCATCGGGCATGTCGGCACCATTTTGACCACCAAGCCCGACGATTTGGACAGGCTGTGGAAAATCAATGTGGTCGGCATCTATCATCTCTCACGCGCAGTGCTGCCCGGCATGATCGAGCGCGGCATCGGCTCCATCGTCAACATCGCCTCCATCGCCGGACTCATGGGC
>CAIPBN010000241.1 GCA_903863315.1 uncultured Verrucomicrobiota bacterium
GTCAAAGGTCTCGCCGCCGAGTTGCACGAACACGATGAACCGCCCGGCCTCTTCGACGAGCGCGGTGTCCGGCACAGCCACCGCGTCTTCCACGCGCTCTGTCTCGAGGTGCAGCGTGACCGCCTCGCCGATGCGGAGCGCGCCACCAAGGTTCTTCAACTCATACACGAGCGGCACAGTGCGAGTGGCGGGGTCCACTTGGAGACCGGTGAAGACCAGCCGCCCGCCGCCCTCGCCGGTGACGGGCAGGAAATGTCCGCGTTCGCCGGGCAGTTCTAGCGTTGCGTGCTTGGACGCGGTGAGCCGGCGCGTGGCCGTTTCCGGCACCTTCGCTTCGATGAACACGCTGCTGGCATCGAGCACCGTGAAGATCGCGCGGTCCGCCGTGAGCTGTTCGCCGACCGCGCCACTGGAGGACGCGACGATCGTGCCGGCAATCGGCGACTTGAGTTCGAGCGTGGCGGGCGTGACCGAGACCACGTCGCGGCCCGCGCGGATGGCGGCAGCGGCATCGCTGTAGGCGCGTTCCACTGCGACTGCGGCGGCGAGCTTGGCCTGCGCGTCCTTGTGCGTGAACTCCGCCTCCTGCAAGTCGCGCTCGGGCCGGGCTTTAGCTGTTACGAGCGTTTGCAGGCGCTTGACCACCAGCCCGGCCTGCTCGATGGCGAGCTTGGCTCGGGCGGCTTCCGTCCCGGCCTCCACGGCGCGGGCGTCGAACTCCGCAACGCGCGCGGTGGCCTCGGCGAGTCGCGCGCTGTATTCCCCGGCGGTGGACGGCGCGAAGGCCGGCTGCAGGAGCGCGAGCGTCTGCCCCGCCGCGACCGTGTCGCCGATGACCGGCAACGCCTTGCCCGGCGGCGCAAGCAGGCGACCCGGCTGCGGCGTGCTGACGTGTGCGAGCGAACCGGGCCGCGCGGCCACCATCGCCGGCACGCGCACGCGTTCGACAAGGCGGCGCTTCGTGACCGGCTCGGCCTTGGACAGGATTTTCCACTGCTGCTCCTTGAGAAAGCTGACGCCCTCGGGCGCAGCCGGCAGTTCGGCATGCTGCGCCGCGTGCGCGTCGGCAAAGACCTCCACCGCACCCAACTCGGCCGTCGCGTTCGTCCCGTCGTCGGTCACGAGGAGCGTGAGGCTCCACTTGCCGGGCTTGGGGAACGTGAGTTTGGGCAGGTAAACGCCGGGCTTGGCCGGCCCGGCCTGCGGATGCTCCAGCGTGGCCTCGCCTTGGCGCAGGAGGAACTTCACCGGCCCCGCGCGGCGCGGCTCCAGCGTGCGCAAATCCGTGAGGTGCGTGATGAACGTCGTCGGCACGCCCACGGCGGGCGGCTGGTGCTCGGCGAAGACTTCGTAGCGGTCGGAGAAGACGGTGATTTGGGCGGTCTTGGCCTCGGGCTCGTGCGCGTGACCACCATGCGCATCGTGCGGGTGGTCGGATGCAGGGCGATGACAGCCAGCCATGAACACAATGGCGGCCAGCATTAGGACGGAGGATGGAAAACTGGTTTTCATGACAGGACGGAACAAGGACAAAGCCCGGAGAAATGGTTGTAGAAACGCGTCGCGGCCGGGCACACCGCGAACCAAACAGGCACTGCCGGAAATCCGACAGACCGGGGGAGGGGAGCCTAAGCGCGCGGAGGAGCGCGGGGGCAGGAAGGAGGCGCGAAATCAGCGGGCGGCGGACCAGCGTCCACGCGGATGCCCGTCGTCCAGACAACGAGCGCCGGCGGGGTCAGCTCCAAGGGCCGCCAGACCGCGAGCACCGGGGCATGAAGGAGCGCCTGGCGCTTGGCGAGGAACTTGGACTCGTGGTCAGTCGTGTAGTGGTGATGGTCCGTGTCTTGGGAGTGGGGCGCGTCAGCCTTATCTTGGCTGTGGCCGTGGTGTTCCGTGTGGGCTTGCGCGTGCGGATGCGCCGGGCCGGCATCGCAATGCGCCCCGGCAAGCAGGTGCAGCGGCAGCCAGGCAATGTGAAACACCAGCGCAGCCAC
>CAIPBN010000242.1 GCA_903863315.1 uncultured Verrucomicrobiota bacterium
GAGATTGTCGATTCAATCTTGGCATTGCTTATCGAGCATTCAGCGCATCCAGGTAGAGATGCTCTCTCCGTAACATTGGCGACTGCCAGAGCCGATTTCTTGTATGTCTTGGAGTATGACCTACACGCTAGAAAATGGAGGCTATATCATCCGGAGCGACGAGGTAGCAACCGAGCCTGACCCGCCATAAGACATAAATTCATCTTGCGGCTGGTCGTGCGGGCGGCGGCACGGAAGCACATCACTAAAACATTGTCACCGGAGTGAAATACTGCGGGCCTTCTCCCTTGACAGAGCGAGGGGAAGTGCGAGTCCCCCATACCATCGAGGCTCCTAGGCTCCTCCCCACCCCCGCCCTCCCCTGATCCTGTGCCGGCGGCTTGCAGTCGCCGTCCGCTAAAAGGCCCGCAGGGTGTCCAGCACGGCGCGGATGCGCGGCACTTCGTGGGTGCGGAAGAGATCGGTCTTGCCCAGCGCCGCCAGCACGGCAAAGAACGGCTCCGCACACCGCACTTCCTCGCCAAAATACTCGAACGCGTGCGGCAGGGCGTGACAGGTGGGGAAGCCCAGCTTGCGCAGGCGGAAGGTGTTCAGAAACGTCGTCATCTGATGCCGCACCCGCACCGCGCTGTCCTGCAGGTTCCGGTAGTAGAAGCCCAGGCCCGGATCGATGAAGAGCTTTTCCACGCCGCATCGCGTGGCCGTCTCCACCTCGCGCGCGAAGAACTCATACATGGCCGGCACCGGATCGGCGTTGAGGTCGAAGTCGCCGACCTGACGAACGTTGCCCCCCTGCACGTAACAGATGATGACGGCGGCCCCGTGCGCCGCGACCATGCGATACATGGCCTCGCTGCGCTCCGTGCCGGTGAGGTTCAGAATGTTCGCGCCCGCCGCCAGACAGGCCTGCGTGACCTCCGGATGATACGTCTCGACGGAGACGAGCACGCCCGCCGCGCGCAGGCCGCGAATCACCGGGAGCAGGCGGTCTTGCTGGGACTTCACGCCCACCAGTTCCGTGCCCGCCAGGGTGGACTCCGCCCCGACGTCCACGATGGCCGCGCCTTGGGCATGCAGCACCCGGCCCCGTGCGATCGCCGCGTCGGCGGACAGGCTCACGCTCTCGCGATACCACGAACCGGGGGACAAATTGATCACGCCCATGATGGCGGGCGCGGAGTTGAACTTGAAGTCCTGTCCACCCAGGGCGAACTCCCGCACCGGCCCAGAAGCGCTGGCACGATGGCTGGCGAGCAAATCAGCGAGGGCTTCCAAAGTGAGCATGCGGAGGAATTCTGGCGGGTTGGCGCGGCGGCGGCAACCGCCAACCGTGGCTGCAATGGCCGAAAGGAATGGTGCGCTCGGCGGGAGTCGAACCCACGACCGTCTGCTTAGAAGGCAGATGCTCTATCCAACTGAGCTACGAGCGCAACCGTTGCAAATGAAGGAGTTACGGATTGACTGATTTTGAGAAAATGCCAATCTGATACCGCAATCTGATACCGCCACCCATGAGCACTCCCCTGCCCCCTGCCAAGCCAGCTTGGCAGAAGACCCAATACGCGAATTTGGTCCGCTACATTCCATCGGGAAACTATTTTGCCCGGATCAAGGTGCGAGGCAAGCTGATCCGCAAGTCCCTGGAAACAGATCAGGTCACGGTAGCAAAACTGCGCCTGAACGACTTGGAAAAGCAGGAACGGCAAGTGGCCGAGTCGAAGGAGAGCCTGCGCAGTGGCCGGATGACGGTGGGCGAAGCCGCCGATCAATACCTCCAACGGGTGCGCGACAACTCCCGGCTCAAACCGCGCAGCAAGGAATACTATGTGGACTGCACCCAAACCCTGCTCAAGAGCTGGCCCGAACTGGCCCGACTGGATGTGCGCCGGGTAAACAAGGCCGATTGTGCCGAATGGGCCAGCCGGTTTGCGGCGCGGGCCTCGGCCAGTGCCTACAATCACACCATTGCCGTGCTGCGGCACATCTTGGAAATCGGGGTCGAGCTGGGCGCGCGTTATGACAACCCCGCCCGGACGCTCAAACGCGTCAGCGAGCGGCCCAAGAAGCTGAAACTGCCGGAGACGGAGCAATTCACCCGCTTCGTGGCAGAGATCCGGCGGGCGGGCGGGCGCTTCTCCGTGGACGCTGCCAATCTAGTCTGCTTCCTAGCCTACGGCGGATTCCGCAAACTCGAAGCCTCCTTCATTACCTGGGGAGACGTGGACTTCGACCGGGGGGAAATCACCGTCCGGGGCGATCCCGTGACGGCCACCAAAAACGGCGAGGTCCGCCGCGTGCCGATGATTCCGGAGATGCGGCGCTTGCTGGGCGAGCTAAGGAAGGACCGGCCCGACGAACCGCCGGAAGCTCCGGTCATGCCGGTGCGTGAATGCCAGAAGGCCATGAATCGAGCGGCCCAACTGGTAGGCATGGCGCGGATCACGCACCATGACCTGCGGCACCTGTTTGCGACGCGGTGCATTGAAAGCGCGGTGGACATTCCGACGGTGTCGCGCTGGCTGGGCCACAAGGACGGCGGGGCGCTGGCGATGAAGGTTTACGGGCACCTGCGCGACCAGCATTCGGTGGCGATGGCGCAAAAGGTGACATTCGCTGCGAC
>CAIPBN010000243.1 GCA_903863315.1 uncultured Verrucomicrobiota bacterium
CCATGATGCGGTCGCCCTCCGGCTGGCGCTTCGAGTGGCTGCGGTAGTTCGCGCCCTCGGCCACCCAGATGCGGCCCTGCTGGTCCGTGTCCATGTTGGTGGGATTCTTCAACAACGGCGACGTGGCCCACACGGTGATCTCTAGGTCGGAATCCGAGAGCTTGAACAAGTTCGTCGGAACATGCGTGGGCGCGGGCGCGGGATCGGCCGCGTGGGTGGCGAAGCAAACGCCGGCAAGCGCAGCCAGCGACAGGGCGAGACGGGGCAGTTTCATGTTCGTGAAAGTTCAACTGTTTCGCGCACGCCACGCAAGCCCGAGCACAGCACGACCGCTTCATGGCGAACACTGCCCGGCAAGCGGGGACGCTTGCGGCACGGCCGGCCGGAGGCCGGCGCTACGTAGCGCCCGCGTCTCGCGGGCCGTATCGCCGGCGTCCCCGCCGGCTCGGCTCCGGATGCAGTGTCAAGATGCGCCTAGTTTCCAGACCGAGGGCGGAGTCTCCGGTTGACCCTTCAACTGAAAGCCGTAAGTTTCGCCCGCGAAGCACGTCCAACGACCATGAACCGCCGCCACTTCCTCCCGCTGTTGACCGCCCTGCCCCTGCTGACCATCACCATGAACGCCGCCGACTCGCCCAAAGCCAAAGACGCCGCCAAGCCCGCTCCCGAAACCAAGACGGCCACCGAGAAAATCGTGATGGGCGGCGGCTGCTTCTGGTGCACCGAGGCCGTCTTCCAGCGCGTGAACGGCGTGAAGAAGGTCGTCTCCGGCTACTCCGGCGGCCACGTGCCCAATCCGACCTACGAGCAGATTTGCACCAAGACCACCGGCCACGCGGAGATCATCGCCGTGGAGTTCGACCCCGCCAAAGTCACGCTCGCGACGCTCTTCGAGGTATTCTTCGCCTCGCATGATCCGACCACCTTGAACCGCCAGGGCGCGGACGCCGGCCCGCAGTATCGCTCCTGCATCTTCTACGCCAACGACGCGCAGAAACTCGCCGCCGAGGAGGCGAAGAAAAAGGCGCAGCCCGGCTGGAAAGACCCCATCGTGACCGAGATCAGCGCCCTGAAAAACCTCTACCCCGCCGAGGACTACCACCAGAACTACTTCAACCTGAACTGGAACCGCAACGGCTACTGCTCCGCCGTCATCGTCCCCAAGCTGCGCAAGCTGATCAAAGAGGGGAAGATCCGGGAGAATTGAGCGCGCCCGCTTGCCCCGAGCTCAAAGTCCGAACCGTCGAAGCAGCACATCAGCGTCGAATTCGTCCGGCTTGAAGACCAGTTCAGGCTGGAGCGGTGGTTCGTAGAGGGAATCCACGCCCGTCATCTCCTTCAACCCGCCCGACGCCGCCCGACGATAAAGCCCCTTGGGATCGCGCGCCTGGCAGACTTCGATCGGCGTGTCCATGAACACCTCGATGAACTGACCTGCCGCGAAGGTCCGCCGCAACGCCGCCCGCTGCTCGCGGAACGGCGAGATGCAGGCCACCACCACGGTGAAGCCCTGTGCCAGCAGCACGCGCGCGATCTCGCCGATGCGGCGCACATTC
>CAIPBN010000244.1 GCA_903863315.1 uncultured Verrucomicrobiota bacterium
TGGCGCAGGCCGCGCACCAGGCGGCGGAATTTGTCGGCTGGCCCGAGGCCAGACTTCCGATTGCGGAGGCGGCCATATACATCGCCACCGCCAACAAGAGCAACAGCGCCTACAAGGCCATTGATGCCGCGCTCGAAGACGTGCGCTCTGGCCGCACGCTGCCGGTGCCCGAGCACTTGCGCGACGCGCATTACAAGGGCGCAGAGCGACTCGGCCACGGCAAGGGCTACCAGTATTCGCACGACGGCGAGGGGCACTTCGTCCCGCAGAGCTATCTGACCGAAACGCGCCGCTACTACGAGCCGACCGAGCAGGGCGTGGAGAAGAAAATCAAGGAGCGTGTCGAAAAATGGCGGGCACTGGCGGCGGAGGCGGGCAAGCCCATGACGGACTCAACGCGGAAGGAGTGACCGGATGGATAGCTTCGTCGCCAACGCGCACCGCTGCTTCGATTTCCTGGTCGAGGAGTATGGGTTCACGCGCGGTGGCGAACACCGGCTCTTGCCGGAGCTGGGTGACAGTGACAAGAGCGTGCGCTACGACGCGCCGCATCTCTGCGTCTGGGTCCACCTCGACCCGCAGGATGTGTCCGTGCTGTTCTTCGTCAAGGTGCATACTTCGGTGCTCCGTCCCGGTGGTCGCTGTAGCTTTGAGCTGCAAGAGGTCTTGCGCCGCACGGTCCCTCAAGCGCTTGCCAAGAACGCCGCCTTGGACTGGCAGGAGGAATCGCGGACGGGTTTTGCCCGTTCCTTGCAACGCCACGCGAAATGGCTGAAGGAGCACTGCGACGCGCTCCTGCGGCTGGATTTGAAGCAGCTTGAGGAAGTCGCGGCGCGCGCATGAGCACCCTCGTTGAACGCAAGGCGTCGTTGCGCCAGCAGTTGCGCGCGGAGCTGAAGGCCATCGCCCCGGTCGCGCGGGCTATTGCCTCCGCCGACTTGTGCACGCGGATCCGCGCGGCCTCGGTGTGGCAATCCGCCCGCGCCGTCCTGTTGTTTTTCCACGTTCCAAGCGAGCCAGACATCGCCCCGCTGCTTGCGGACGCGCTCGACGCCGGCAAGCTGCTCGCCCTCCCGCGCTTCAATGCGGCCACGAATGCCTACGAGGCGGTGCGCGTCGTTGACCCCGTGCGTGAACTGGCGACCGGCCCCTTTCAGGTGCGCGAGCCGGCGGCCATGTGCCCCGTGGTGCCGTTGAACCGGCTGGACTTGGCGCTCGTGCCGGGGCTAGGCTTTGACGCTCGCGGGCATCGCCTCGGACGCGGCAAGGGACATTACGACCGGCTGCTGGCCGGTTTTGGCGGCCGGAAAATTGGCGTGGCATTCGACTTTCAAATCATGGCTGAAGTTCCGTGTGAAGCCCACGACATCGTGCTGGATGACATCGTCACCCCGGCGCGCTGGATTGCGGCAAAGGCGCATTAGCCACGACCGGGCGCAGAGAGCACAAAGCCGAAAATGCATAACGTCCAACGTTCAACGCTCAACTTCCAACGTCCAGGGGGGCGTCTGGTGGCTGGCGGCTTCGGGGGGTTGAACGGTAAACGTTGGACGTTGGACGCTGGACGATTCTCCCTTTCCCCCGCATGAGCCTCTTCGCCGCGTTTGGTCTTCCTGAAGCCGGCTGGATCGTTCTCGGCGCGATGCTGGGCTATCTCTTCACCCGGTTCCAGGAGCGCGCAAGGCAGCAGGAGATGGAAGCCCAGCGGAAGGAGCGGCTGGAGGCGACCAAACGCGATGCCGAGGCCCTGCTCCGGGAGGCGCGGGTGGCGGCCAACGAGGAATCCATCAAGCTTCGCAGCCAGGCCGAGCTGGCCTACGTCACCCGCCAGCAGGAGCTCAATGGCGCCGAGCAGCGGCTCGCGCAACGCGAGACGCTGATCAACACGCAGCTCGAAGGCTTCCTCCAGCGCGAGAAGGCCATCCAGGCCCAGCAGACCGCGTTGGAGGCACGGGAATGCGCGCTGGAGAAAGCTCGCGCCGAGGCCGAGGCGCTCGCGGCCGCCCGCCGCGAACAGCTCGCCCGCGTGGCGCAGCTCACGGAGGCCGATGCGCGCGCCCAGTTCCTGAAGGAGTGCGAACAGGCCGCGTTGCGCGATGCCAACGAGCTTTCTCGGCGCATCCTCACCGACGCCAAAAACCGGTCGGAGGAGCAGGCCCGCCGCGTCATCTCCCTCGCCATCCAGCGTTACGCGGCGCAGCACACCTACGAAACCACCACGGCGACCATCACGCTCACCGGCGACGAGATCAAAGGCCGCATCATTGGGCGCGAAGGCCGGAACATCCGCGCGTTCGAGGCGCTCACGGGCGTGACTGTGCTCATCGACGACACACCCGGGGCAGTGGTGTTGTCCGGCTTCGACCCAGTGCGCCGGGAGATTGCCCGCGAGGCGATGCAGCGGCTGATCCTCGACGGTCGCATCCACCCGACGCGCATCGAGGAAGTCGTGGCGAAGGTGAAGGAGGAGATGGATGAGAATGTGCGCAAGGCCGGCGAGGACGCCATCTTCCGCGCGGGCGTGCCGCCGTTGCACGAGGACATCGCGCAGGTGCTGGGCAAGCTGAAGTTCCGCATGAGCTTCTCCCAGAACGTGCTCGACCACTCCGTGGAGGTCGCCCACCTCACCGGCCTGCTGGCCGCAGAGCTGGGCTTGAACATCGCCGCCGCCAAGCGCGCCGGCCTGCTGCACGACATTGGCAAGGCGCTCCAGCAGGACATGGAGGGATCGCACGCCATCATCGGCGCGGAATTTCTCAAGCTTCTCGGCGAGGCGGACGACATCGTCAACGGCGTCGCCGCCCACCATGACGAGGTGCCGCACACGTGCCTGTGGGGCATTCTGGTGAGCGCCGCCGACGCCATCAGCGCCAGCCGGCCCGGGGCGCGCTCGGAGTCGATGGACACTTACGTGAAGCGGCTGGAGAACCTGGAGAAAATCGGGCTCAGCTTCGCCGGGGTGGACAAGTGCTACGCTGTGCAAGCGGGCCGCGAACTCCGCGTCTTCGTCCAACCGGAGGCGGTCACTGACGAGCAGGCCGCGGCGCTGGCCCGCAACTTGTGCCGCCAGATTGAGGACGAGATGCAATATCCCGGCCAGATTCGCGTGACCGTCATCCGCGAGACACGCGCGGTGGAGTTCGCGAAGTAATCCCGTCGGCGCAGCGGCAGGGAGTTTACTCCACAGTTGTCTCCGGGCGGAGTTTGCGCTCTGCTCCCCTGCCATGAAGCCCTCGTTGATGTTTGCGATTGTCTGGCTGGCCGGCGCGCATGCCAGTTCCGTGCTTGGCGCGGAAGTGCGTCTCCAGCGCGTGCCAGCGGGAGCCTTGCAACCCCAAGCCATCATGGATGCGCAGGGCACGCTGCACCTCGTGTATCTCAAGGGCGAGCCGAAGGAGTGTGACGTGTTTTATTCCCGCCGTGCCCGGGGTGCCGAGGGCTTCACCCCGCCCTTGCGCGTCAACAGCCAGCCCGGCAGCGCGGTGGCGGTGGGCACGATCCGCGGCGCACAATTCGCCCTTGGCAAAGGTGGACGCGTTCATGTGGTGTGGAACGGCTCGCAACAGGCCACGCCCAAGCCGCCGACGCAGAGCGCCCCTCTGCTCTACACCCGGATGACTGACCCGGGCACGGCGTTCGAGCCGCAGCGCAACCTCGTCAACACCACCCAGCATCTCGACGGTGGCGGGACCGTGGCCGCCGATCTGGCCGGCAATGTTTATGTCCTCTGGCACAGTGCTCCGGCGGGCAATCAGGCTGGCGAGGCGGGCCGGGCGGTCTTCCTCGCCCGGTCGCAGGACGAGGGCCGGACCTTTGCCGGGGAGCGCGGCGTGAACCCGGAGCCGACCGGTGCCTGCGCGTGCTGCGGGATGCGGGCCTTCACGGACGCCGAGGGCAACCTGTTTGCCCTGTATCGCACGGCCGCCAGCGCGTTGAACCGGGACATGACGTTGCTGGTGTCCCGGGATCAAGGCGGGCGCTTCACCAGCACCACGCTGCATCGCTGGCGGTTGGGCCAGTGCCCGATGAGCTCGGAATTCATGACGGTGGCGGGCGGAAAGATGCTGGCGGCGTGGGAGACCGACGGGCCGGTGCAGTTTGCCAGCCTGAGCGCCACCGCTTCAAACGCTCCGGTGACGCAGCGGCCTTCGACCATGGCCAAGGGCAAGCACCCGGTGCTCGCCCTCAATGCGAGCGGGGAAACGCTGCTGGTCTGGACCGAAGGCACCGCCTGGCAACGCGGTGGCGCGCTGGCCTGGCAGGTCTTTGGCCCGGATGGCCGGCCCGTTGGAGAGCCGCAGCGGCGCGACGGCGTCCCGGTTTGGGGCCTGGCGGCGGCGGTGGCCGAGCCGAACGGGAGTTTCACCATCCTCTACTGAAGTCTGCTGGCCAAACCCCAGCGTTGACACCCCTCTCGGCAGCGCCTAATTATAATGGCCAATTTAACCTAAACACCGAACCCAATGCTGTTCCTCAGGCTCATCCTTTTCGCCGTGATTCTGGCCGGTGCCGGTGTGATCGCGGTCAGCGAGATGAAGGTCAAACCGCTGCTGGAAGACCTGAAATCCAAGGAGAAAAAAGTCGCCGCCGACCTGGTCAAGGAGAAGGACGAGCACGCCAAACAGAAGGCCCGTGCGATGACGGCCGAGCAGGAGCGCGATGCGGGCAAGGCCGATGTGGAGGCGGCGAAGAAGGCCGAGGACGACGCCAAGAAGGCTGCCGACGCGGAACGCCAGAAGGCGGTGGCGGCCGCACAGGAGACCAACAAGGCCAAGCAGGAGACCGAGGCCATCAAGGTGCAGAGCGCCGAATACTTCGACCTCGCCAAGCTCGGGCTGACTCCGCCGAAGATCCGGCAGATTAACGAAGAGCTGCCCAAGGCCACCAATGAGCTCTCCCTCATCAAGAGAGAGCAGGGGCTGGCCATGGTCCAGCTCACCAAGACCAAGGGCGAGCTCGACAGCTTCCTGAATCCCAAGGGCGCGGTCGTGCTGCCGTCCGGACTTATTGGCAAGGTGTCCGCCGTGGACCCCAAGTGGGACTTCGTGGTGCTCGACATCGGGGCCAATCACGGCCTGCTCAAGAACGGCGAGATGACCATCAGCCGCGGCGGCAAGCTCGTCGCCCGCGTGAAGCTCGCCAAGGTGGAGACGGATTACGCCATCGCCAACGTCATGGCCGGTTTCAAGAAGAGCGACATCCAAGAAGGCGACGACATCCTGACACCTTCCTCCACCGCTCTTCCCCCCAAGAAGTGATATGAACCTGCGCCTGCTGGGACGAAGTCTGCTCGCTGTCGCCGCTCTGGCGATGGTGCTGCTGGCCACGGGTTGCGGAACGACCGAGCCCGACAACGCCTCCACCCGCCCGTGGAACGCGCCCAAGGGTTGGGAGGGCGGCGTGCCCGGCATGCTTTACGACCGCCGCTGACATGTGCCGGCGACTTGCAGTCGCCGTCTTCACGTGTGCCGAGCGGGATTCCCGCACGAACTGGAACTTTCCTTCCACCGCAAAGGCGTGTTAAGTCGCGCCCATGCGTAGCTATCAGAACTTCATCGCCGGCGAGTGGGTCTCCGCCCAGTCCGGCCAGACCTTCACCAACCTCAACCCCGCCGACACGCGCGAAACCGTCGCGCAGTATCCGCAGGGCGGACGCGCCGATGCGCTCGCCGCCATCGCCGCCGCGCAGGCAGCGTTTCCAAGTTGGGCCGCGCAAACCTCCGTGGCGCGCGGCCGAGTCTTGAGCAAAGCCTCGCAGCTCATCGAAGCGCGCAAGCCGGAGCTGGCCGACCTGCTCACGCGTGAGGAGGGCAAGACGCTCGCCGAGGCTACCGGCGAAGTGCAGCGCACGGCGGACATCTTCCGCTTCTTCGGTGGTCTGAGTTACCAGCTCGGCGGCCAGACCATCCCGCACGACCTGCCAAGCCAGTTGCTCTACACCCGCCGCGAGCCGCTGGGCGTCGTCGCGCTCATCACGCCGTGGAATTTCCCCATCGCCATCCCGGCGTGGAAGATGGCCCCAGCCCTCGTCAGCGGCAACGCCGTCATCATCAAGCCCGCCTCGCAAGCGCCCGCGATGACTTGTGAGTTGGCTAAGATTCTTGCCGAAGCCGGTTTGCCTAAGGGCGTGCTGAACGTCGTCATCGGCAACGGCAAGGAAGTTGGCGGCGAACTCGCCACCAACCCCGCCGTCGTCGCGCTTTCCTTCACCGGTTCACTCGGAGTTGGCTCGCAGATTTACCAGCAGCTCGCGCCGCGCATGGCCCGCGCGCAGATGGAGATGGGCGGCAAAAATCCCACCATCGTTCTCGCTGACGCTGACCTCGACCTCGCCGCGCGGCTCGTGGCCATCGCCGGTTTCGGCCTCACCGGTCAGGCCTGCACCGCGACCAGCCGTGTCATCGTCGAACGCAGCGTGGCGGACGCGTTCGCCGCGAAGCTCATCGAGAAGGCCAAGGCCATCGTGGTTGGCAACGGCTTGAAATCCGGCGTCACAATGGGCCCTGCCGTCAGCAAGGCGCAGCTCGAAGGCAACTTGAACTACGTCGCTATCGCCCAGCAGGAAGGCGCGTCGCTCCTCTGCGGTGGCGCGCGCCTCACCGAGGGCGATCTTGCGCACGGCCACTTCATGCAGCCCACCTTGCTCGGCAACGTGAAGCCCGCCGCGCGCATCGCGTGCGAGGAAGTCTTCGGCCCCGTCGTCGGCATCATCCCCGTGGACAGCTTCGACGAAGCGCTCGCCGTCGCGAACAGCGTGGACGTGGGCCTCAGCGCCAGCCTGGTCACCCGCGATTTCAAGAAGGCCATGCTTTACACCGAGCGCATCCAGGCCGGTGTGGTGAAGGTGAACCAGATTTCCACTGGCCTCGCTCTCCAAGCCCCGTTCGGCGGCGTGAAGAAGAGCAGCACCGACTCGTTCAAGGAACAGGGCGCGGGCGCAGTGGAGTTCTACTCGAAGCTGAAGACGGTCTATCTCGACTACTCGGCGTGAACGCGCGTTGCGTGCCAAGGCCAGCTTGAATACGTTCCACTCATGAGCCTGCTAGAAATCGAGAACGAAGCAAAGGCGCTCTCCATTCAGGAACGTGCGGCGTTGGTGACGACCCTGCTTGATACACTCCCTGGCTCGGCCTACGACGTGTCGGACGAGGAGGTGGCCCAACGTGACCGGGAGCTGGAGGAAGGGCTCGTCGAGCCGCTTTCCCAAGCTGAGTTCGTCCGCCGCATCGAGCTGGAGCGCCGCGCGTGAGGGTGGTTTATCACCCGGGCGTGCAGCGGGATGTGTCCGCCATTCTGCGCTACTACGACGGCGTCTCCAAAAAGCTGGGTGACGACTTTTGGGCTGATTTCCGGGCCGGAGTTGAACGCGCCGCCGAGCACCCCGAGCGCTGCCATGCTTTGGAATCGGGTCTCCGGCGATTCAATCTCAAGCGGTTCCCCTACCATTTTCTTTTCCGTCTCCGCCCGGACACCATGCGCATCACGGTCGTCCGTCATCACAAGCGCCATCCACGCGTCGGGTTGTCACGTCGGTGATACTGCCATCAAGACGCAGCCATAGCCACGCCACCGAGGAACACGCGTTTCACTTGCAGGCGCTGGTTCAGCACGAGCACATCCGCGCGTTTGCCGGGTGACAGGCTGCCCACTTCATCGGCGATGCCAGCCCGCTCCGCCGGGGTGAGGCTCGCCATGCGAATCACTTCCGGGAGCGACGCCGTGGTCGCGGCCTTCATGTGCCGCACCATCGTGTCGAGCCCGACGACGGAGCTGGCCAGCGCGCCACCGCCGGGCACAAAGCCCACGCGACCATCGCTCTCGATCCACTCGCCGTCCGCCGCGCAGCCGAAGCGGTAGCGTCCCGGCGGCATGTCCAGCGCGCGGTTCGCATCGGTCACGAGACACAGGCGGCGCGGGCCGAGCTGGCGATATGCGAACTCCAGCAGCTCCGGAGCGAGATGGCAGCCGTCCGCGATGACCTCGGTGCTCATTTCCGGGTTAGCCAGGACAAATTGCTCCATGCTTGCCTGCATCGGCGTTCCGTAGCGCTGCCGTAGCGACGCCACCGAACTCATCGCGCACCAGAAATGGTCCACATGACGCATGCCCGCTTGGAAGGCACGAGCCATCTCCGTCCAAGTCGCGTTCGAATGGCCGCAGGTGATCAGGCAGCCGCGCTTGCGTGCCTCGCGGTAAAACGCCTCGGCTCCCGGAAGCTCCGCCGCGCACGTCGCGATGCGGATGATGCTGGTGTCAAAGTGCCGCCGATACTCTCGCGCCTCCGGGTTGCGGCGCCCCGCCTGCGAATGGCAGCCGACCTTGTCCGGTGCGAAGTAAGGGCCGTAGAAGTGGACGCCGGCGAGGCGCGCTCCGTCGTCGTCGGTCCTGCTCCGCTGCACTTCAAGACACGCCTGAAGCATCGCGGAAAGCTGTTCGGGCGAGCCGGTCGTGGTCGTCGGAAAAATGGTTGTCGTTCCGTGTCGTGCGTGCGCGCGGCAGGCGGTGCGCACCGCATCAGCCGTGCCATCCATGAAGTCCGCGCCGTCGCCGCCGTGGACGTGGATATCCACGAAACCGGGCGCTATGTAGCCGCCTTTGGCATCAACTAGCGTTGCGCCGCGCGGCAGCGTGCGGAGGTGTCCAACACGCTTGATGCGGTCGCCCTCGCAGACGACGGCCGCGTCAAGCAGTAGCTTGTCCGGCAGGACGACGGTGCCGTTGTGAAAGACTATTGGTGGTGCGGACGGAGCGCTTTTCATGGCTGGCGGGGCTGGATTTAAGCAGCATCGAACGGCACACGACATGGAAAAGTCTTCGCAGTCGCGGGCCTTCCCGCTACACCTTGCACATGGATATTTTGCTGAAACTGCTCCGCAACGACGCCTCGCTCAAGCCGGCCCAGATCGCCGCCATGCTCAACCTCACCGAGGCGGAAGTCGCGGCGAAGGTGCGGGCACTGGAAGCGGACGGCACCATTCTGGGTTACCGCACCGTGCTGAACGAGGAGAAGGTCGGCGGCGACACCGTGCGCGCGGTCATCGAAGTGAAACTCACGCCCGAGCGGGGCGGGGGCTTCGACCGGCTCGCCGAGCGCATCGCCAAATACGACGAGGTGAAGTCCTGCTACCTGATGAGCGGCGGCTACGATTTGCTCGTCGTGCTGGAGGGCAACAATTTGCGGGCGCTGGCCTCCTTCGTCGCGGAGAAGCTTTCCACCATCCAGGGCGTCATCTCCACCTCCACGCATTTCATGCTCAAGACTTACAAAGAGCAGGGCGTGATCATGGGCCGCGCCGCGACCGAAGAGCGCTTGGCCGTCTCGCCGTAGCGCGGGGCGGGCTCGGTTGTTCCCTGGGTCTGTTTGGGCGGGAAACTGGCTTGCCTTTTTCCCTCCTGCCGAAATCATGCGCCCCATGCTCAAGCAATTCCTCTCCCCTAAATTCATTGTCCCGGCGGTCATCGTCGGGGCCGCCGTTGCGCTGACCGCCGCCGATGCGGCCAAGAAGAGCCTCGGCTACGAAGCCACCTCACCGCTCATCCCCGGCACCAAGTGGCACGTCCACGACGGCACCCGCCCCGCGCCGCCCGCCGTCACGCCTGGCGCGACGTTCAGCCACCTCGCGCCACCGCCTTCGGACGCCACCGTGCTTTTTGATGGCAAAGATTTGTCCAAGTGGAAGAGCGGCAAGGGCGACGCGGGATGGAAGCTCGAAGACGGATACATGGAAGTCGCCCCGAAGTCCGGCAGCATCCAGACCAAGGACTCGTTCGCGGATTTTCAACTGCATCTGGAGTTCGCCACACCCGCGAAGGTCGAGGGCAACAGCCAGGGCCGCGGCAACAGCGGCGTGCTCTTCAACGGCATCTACGAGGTGCAGGTGCTCGACTCCTTCGAGAACCCGACCTACCCCGACGGCCAGTGCGCCGCGCTCTACGGCCAGTCCCCGCCGCTGGTCAACGCCAGCAAGAAGCCCGGCGAGTGGCAGAGCTATGACATCGTCTTCGAGTCGCCTCGCTGGGATGCCGACGGCAAGATCGCCAAGAAGGCGGCGGTGACGGTCATCCACAACGGCGTGGTGGTGCATCATCGCAAGGAATATCAGGGGAACACCCCGCACCAGCGCAACGGCGACTACAGCAAGCCGCACGCGCCCGAGGTCTTCATCCAGCTTCAGGACCACAACAACCCGATGCGTTTCCGCAACATCTGGCTGCGCAGCTTGCGCCAATACGACCAGCCTTGAGCTGAGTCTTCTCCCACTTTTGTGAGATCCCGTCGCGGGCAACTGCGGCGGGATTTTCATTTGTCCAGGCGCGGATTCCCCTTTTGCCTTTCGCCCTTTTCCTTTCTCCTTGGCTCACATGATTACGCGCTATTCCCGCCCCGAGATGCGGGCCATCTGGACCGACGAAAACAAACTCAAGCTCTGGCTCCAAATCGAGCTTCTCGCCAGCGAGGCGCTCGTGAAGGAGAAGATTGTTCCCGCCAAAGACTTCGCCAAGATCAAGGCCGGCTGCGACGCTTGGTTCGCCGACCTGCCGGGACTCGTCGCCCGCCAGAAGGAGCTGGAGAAGATCCTCAACCACGACGTGATCGGCTTCACCACCGCCGTCGCCGAGAAGATCAACGACAACGCCAGCCGCTGGTTCCACTTCGGCCTCACCAGCAGCGACGTGGGCGACACCTGCTATGCCGTGCAGATGGTGCAGAGCGCGGACATCCTGATCGCCGATGTGAAGACCGCCCGCACCGCCATCGCCAAGCGGGCGAAGGAGCACAAGTTCACCCCCTGCATCGGCCGCAGCCACGGCATCCATGCCGAGCCCACGACCTTCGGGCTCAAGCTCGCGCTCATGCACGATGAGTTTAGGCGCGCGCTGGAGCGGCTGGAGCGCGTTCGCGAAGTCGTGGCCGTCGGCAAAATCTCCGGCGCGGTCGGCACCAGCGCGCACTTGTCCCCGCGCGTGGAAGCCTACGTCTGCAAGAAGCTTGGGCTCCGCCCCGCGCCCA
>CAIPBN010000245.1 GCA_903863315.1 uncultured Verrucomicrobiota bacterium
CCTGGTGGCGGCCATCAAGGAACAAATCCCCCGGGAAATGCGGCCCACCATGGCGGACACGCTCACGAAGCTGCTGGGCAAACCCTACCAACCGCTGCCCGACGAAACCTATTTGACCTTCTTTGTGGAGAATCTCACGCCTTGGCCAGCCAAGGGCGTGCCCGCGCTGGGGGCTGGACAAGTGCCTTGATTTCGGAATGCGCCACGCATTGAACGATGCAACCCCGGCAAGTGAAGCCGCTGAGAGCTCGTGCTGTGGGCATTCGCGCAGCACCAGCCTATGCCTACTTCGGCGGTTCCGGCGTCTGATCCAGTTCTGCCTTAGCCGCAGCGTCGCCTTGGGCTGCGGCTTTACCGAGCCATTCACGGGCTTTAGGAATCTGGCGGATCTCGGCACCATAGGCGTCTCGAAGCATGGTGCCGTAGATCCGCTGCGCCACAGGAAGGCCTTGGTTGGCTGCCTTCTCGCACCACTTCCGGGCTTCAACTTCGTTCTGCTTGGTGCCCTTCCCATACATATACATCTGCGCAAGGTCCAACTGGGCCTGGGCTTCACCGGCCTGCGCCCGCTTCTGAGTTGACCGGAACTCAGAGGAACCGCAACCCGTGGCGACCGAAAGAACGGTGGCCAGCAGGGCGACGACGGAGATTAGGCGTAAGCCGTGTGGGAACAGCAGGCGGCGGGGATTTGTCCTCATGAATGCAAGGCTGGTTGTAACTATGAAACTCGGGTCACGAGACTTGTGAAGAAATGTCGTGTTGACAAGGTCAAAGGCCGGAACACGTTACCAACCATGCGCAACACCGCCACTCTACAGCGACAAGGGCCAATGGCTTTCACGCTCATCGAATTGTTGGTTGTCATTGCCATCATCGCCATCCTGGCGTCCATGTTGCTACCCGCTCTGGCCAAGGCCAAGCGGCAGGCGGGAGGCACAATGTGCACAGCAAATCAAAAGCAGGTCACGCTTCTGATGCGCTTCATCGCGGAAGATACTGGACAGTTCCCCGTGAATTGGGTCAACCAGCAACTTGGGGTGGCCAGCCATTTGAACCAGACCAATCCCGACATGCCTGGCTATCAGTTCTGGCAAGATCCCAACGGGAGCGGGATTTCGCCCGGCAATGGAATTTTTCAACTCGTGTCATGGATGGACATTTTGATGAGCAATGGCGTAGCCAACACAAAACTATTCCGGTGTGGTCTGGTTCCCAAAGCCCCCGCGCCGACAAGCGCCGGGGCTCCGCTCCCTAACAGTGGTGACTGGCCGCACTACGGATACAGCCGTTTTATCGGTGGCTACGGTGCCGGATACGCTGGCGGCAACTCTGCCCCAGCATTTTCTGAAACCGCTCAACGCCCAGATTACACAATCATGATTGCCGACTATTACCTAATGTGGGCTCCCTACATGAACCACACCGACTGGTATGCCCAGGGGGCCAATCCTGGGCTTTCAGCAGCCAGCGCTGCTCGCATCTTTCGTCACAATAATCGCTCACAGGTGGGATTTGCTGATGGCCGAGTTGATTTCATCGAACGCAGCGACACCAACTATTGGGGTGTTGCAGGCAACACGCCTGACAACACCCGGGCGTTTAATACCCGCTGGAATCCTCGATCCGCAGGCCCTCCTTGAAGGGTCGACAAGGCGGTGGACGAGCTCAAGCCCACTGTCCTCCGCTCGTGTTAGACCTCTTCGAAATGCTCGTTCTACCTAGCCTCACTCCACCAGCACGATGTCGTTGAGCCCGAGTGGCAAAACGAATTCGATGCCCTGACCGTTTCCTCGCAGTGCTGAACCTTCCAGCTTGGCTGGTTTGAAATGCACCTCACCCTGCGTCACTGACCGGACTGTCTTGGGCAATTTTTCCACGGCGAGCCGCACGCGGAGTTCCTGGATGGGTTGATACGTGAAGTTGGCCAGCACCAGTGCCGTGCCCTTCGGTGCGTCGTAAACCCCAGCCTCCACCACCGCGTGGGACAGCTCCACCATTCGTGGCACGGCGGCTGACCGCACCAGTCCGATGATAAGCTGCCGCTGGGCTGCGGGCCCGACTTCCTTCAACTCCCGCGGCACAAAGCGCGCGTCCTTCACGCTCGCCACCCCCGGCGTGCCCGCCACATACACCGTCCGGCCCCGCCCGAAGCGGTGCGTCAACACCGCCGGCGCGCCGTCCTGA
>CAIPBN010000246.1 GCA_903863315.1 uncultured Verrucomicrobiota bacterium
AAGGTTGTCCATGACGTAGTCGATCATCGGCTTGCCCGCCACGGTGAGCAGCGGCTTGGGCTGCGTGAGCGTGAGCGGATACAGACGGGTCGCGTAGCCAGCGGCGAGAATGAGGACTTTCATAGCGGAGGGTTGTAGGCGGAATGCAAGAGCGTGTCAAAAGCAGGTTCGCCGCGAAGCGCCTGCGGGCTTTCCGGCGAACGGACCGGCTGGCAGATTTCCGCGCATGCGCCCGTCCTTTCCCGTCCTGCTTGGTTGGTGCGGCCTGTTGATTGACGTGGCGCGTGCGGCAGCTACAGCAGTCCGCGCTCGTCCAGCTCCTCCTCGGTCAAACCGAGGTAGTGGCCCAGCTCGTGGATGTAAGTGATGTGGACTTCGTCCAGGAAGACCTCCTCGTCCGCGCCGGCGAAGTCCCAGAGGTTTTCCAGGAACAAGATGATCTGCGGCGGCAACGGCAACGGTCCGCCTTCGCCATGCGGGAAGTCTTCGCCCACAAAAAGCCCCAAGGTGTCCGCGGCGACGCCGTCAGCCAGCAGATCCTCGCCGGGCAGGCGTTCGTAGAGCACGGGCAGCGGCTCGGCGCGCGCGCGGAGTTCCGGCGGCAAATCGGCGATCGTGGCGCGCACTTCCTCCTCCGCCAGGGCGGGCAGGCGGTCCCACGGGACAGGCAATCGGCGGGCCGGGGTCACGCGCGGCGGGTGCCCGCCCGGGAGCTGGCGAACCGTTTGAGCACGGCGGGATTCTGCTCGAAGAATGCCGCCAAATCGGCGAGGCACGCCACGGTGTCCGGGCTGAGGTGATGCTCGATGCCCTCGATGTCCGCCTGCTGCGTGGCGGCGTCCAAGCCGAGCAAGGAGAAGAACCGGGACAGGGTGGCGTGGCGTTCCTGAATCTGGCTGGCCACCGCGCGGCCCTTGTCGGTGAGGATGAGCCCGCGATACTTCTCGTAGTTCAGATAGCCCTGCTCGGCGAGCTTCTGCACCATGCTGGTGACGCTGGCCTGCCGGACCTTGAGCGAGGAGGCGATGTCCACCACGCGCGCGTAGCCCTTCTCCTCCATCAGCTCCTGGATGCGTTCCAGGTAATCTTCCGCGCTCTGGGTCGGGCGTGATGGCGTGGCAGCGGGCGGCATGTGCGCGGAACTAAACACACGGTCCTCGGCGATGGCAAGCGCGGGCGCGCGGGGACACAACGGCGGAAAGTCCGACGGTGGCCGGTATCTGTTTGAGACTGCGCGGGGCGGATGTTAGAACCCGCGCATGGCCTTGACCCTGTCACCGGTTGAAACGCGCATCCTCGGCTGCTTGATCGAGAAGGAGCGCACGACGCCGGATGTTTATCCCCTCTCGCTGCTCGCCGTGACCACCGCCTGCAATCAATCCACCAACCGCGATCCCGTGGTTCACTACACCGAGCAGGAGGTCAACCTGGGGCTGGATGATCTGCGCGGCAAACAGCTCGCCACCAAGGTGTGGGGCGCGGGCGCGCGCGTGGAGAAGTTCCGGCACAACCTGCTCGACGTCTTCGAGCTGAATCCCGGCGAGGTGGCGTTGCTCTGCGTGCTGCTGCTGCGCGGACCGCAAACACCCGGTGAACTGCGCATCCGCAGCGAGCGCCTGCACCCGTTCGAGTCCATCGCGGATTTGGAGAAGGCCCTGGAAGCGCTGGCGGCCGGAGATGCCCCGCTCGTGCGCATGTTGGAACCCCGGCCCGGACAGAAGGAGCGGCGGTTTGTGCAACTGCTGAGCGGCGAGCCGGTCCTGGAAGTGCCGTCGTTCGCCGCCGCGCCATCCGTCGCCGCTCCGGTGCCCGGCCGCCTGGAGGCGCTGGAAGCGGAAGTGGCCGGGCTGAAGACCTCGCTGGCCGAGTTGCGCGAGGAGTTGGCGCGCTTCCGCAAACAGTTCGAGTGAGTCCCCGCGCCCGGCTACGCCAGCAAACGACTTCGGTGCTGGCAGTCGTGGCTCAACATTCTTCGCCAGCCAGCGTATCAGCCAAAGCGGGAGGACGAAAACAGCAACATACCCAAGTGGCCCGAGATGGTGTCTATCGTCTCCGAGCTGAGGGTCAGGTCGCGCACCTACCCAACATATTGGGGAAGTTCCGGTGGCCGCTTAGAGCCTGTCTGAAAATTGGGAGGGGTCCTGTTTTCGTGGGGAAGGCCAGATGGCAAGGCGCGACGAAGGAGGATACCCGCAGCGGTCTCTGACTGAGGAGCAACGCCGCCAGATGGCCTTGCCCGCGAAAACCCTGGGGGCGGCGCGGTCTTTTGGCGTTGGCCAGCGTTGGCTCGACCGTCACAGCCCGCTGCGGGGATGCTCCGGTCTCGCCGCCTTGGCCAACCCCAAAATCCCGCACCGCAGGACCCCTCCCAATTCTCAGACAGGCTCTTAGATCAAGCCGCCTGCGGCTTCATCGGCGCGGCTCCGGTCGGGCCGGAGTCGCCGGCGGCCGGTCCTTTCCCACTCTTCCAAAACCGATCGGGCAGGCAGCCGAGGCCGATGAGGGCGACCTGGCTGACGTTGAAGATCATCAGCCACTTGAAGGCCGCGTCCATGAAGCCGTAGCTGTGCAGGCCCACGCCCAGCATGTTCGTGCCAAACCAGCTCCACGCGGTCACGATGTTGCCGAAGAGGGCGAGGTTCATCAGGCCGCGCTCGCGCACCATGCCACCCCAGCGTGCGTGCAGAATCACGGCGTTCCAGATGACGATGAGCAGCGCGCCATTTTCCTTCGGGTCCCAGCCCCAGAAGCGGCCCCAGCTCTGGTCCGCCCAGATGCCGCCCAATATCGTCCCAACGAAGCTCAGCAGCGTGGCGAAGCAGACGATGCCATAGACCATGCGGGTCAGGGTCTTCGCGGTGACCTCGTCGAGCGTGCGGGTGAACACGCCGCGCAGCACGTAAATCATCGCCAGGAAGCCGGCGAGGAAGGTCGAGGCGTAGCCGATGGTGATGCTGGTCACATGCGTCGCGAGCCAGAAGTTCGTGTCCAGCACGGCGCGCATCATCTCCATCGTGTCGCCGGTCGCGGAGGTCTGCGCGAGGTGGTGCGCGATGATGAGCGTGATGAAGCCCACCGCCGAGGCGGTCACGCTGCCGATGCCATTGCGGAAGATGCGTTCCAGCACGACGCCCAGCACGACCGCGCCCCAGCCGACGAAGATGGCGGAAGAGTAGAGGTTCGTCACCGGCGGGCGGCCTTCGAGGAACATGCGGAAGACCAGCCCAGCCGTGTGAATGACCAGCGCGAGCGAAACGAGGCGGTAGGCGGCGCGGTTCAAGTTCTCGGACCAGTTCAACCACGAGGCGGCGGCGAGAATGAGCGCGATGACGTAAATCATCATGCTGCGGTAGAACGGGAGGAACTGGTTAAACAGCGATTCCTGCCGGCCTTTCTTCAGCTCGGAGGCGA
>CAIPBN010000247.1 GCA_903863315.1 uncultured Verrucomicrobiota bacterium
GCCTTGGGCCAGCGTGTGCGCTCTCCCTCACCCCGGCCCAACCCATGATCCTGTGTTGGTAGGGCGGGCTGTCCTCAGCCCGCCGTCGGCTACCCGTGGCGCACAAGACCTCGGCGGCGCGGTGAGGCCACCGCGCCCTACCAGGGCCGGTTCAAGGGACGCAATCGCGGAACTCAGGCCGTGGTTTCTCTCCCAGCGGGAGGGCCGGGGTGAGGGAGAACAGCCACGCAGCCAAACCTCGTTCCATTTTACCGGACTATTGGCGTAATTGGTATCATCCGCAGTTGGCCGGCTCCGTCTCCAGGCGGGAAAAAGCACGGGCGGGAGTGGCACACGAATGCTCGCACTCCCGCCCGTGGCCCGTCCACACGGACGAGCAAAATCCAGCTCCCGCCCGGGCGGCGGCTGGAAGCCGCCGGCACGGCCTACGGTCCGGTTTGCAGACGGTAGAAGCGCCGCAGGTTCGATGGGCTGGGGTCGGTCAACCACAGGGTGAAGCCATCGGTCTGCCGCACCGCACCCGGCACCGGGCTCCAGTTGATCAGGTCGGGGCTGCCCCACAGCACCAAGTCTGCGCCTTCCACCGCATTGGCCTCCAGGCTCAACATCCCATTGGCTGGGCGGCCAATGTTGGAAATGTTCACCCGCGGGTTGGTGGGGGCCGGCACTTGCAGTATCTGCGCCCATTGGGAGAAATCACGGTTCGCGAAGTCCTGGAAACCATTGTGCCGCGCCCGTTCGGTGTTCAGCGTCTCCAGGAGTTCGGGACTGGCCATGGTCGCCATCCCGCTCCACATGGTGTTGAGCTGGTCGATCATGGTCTGCGTGATCTGGACCTGCTGGCCACGACCGGACAGCAATGACACCACGAGCGGTTGGAAAGCGGTCACCACCGTGTTCATCTGCGCCCGCAGGGTGGGTTGCGTCTGGATCATCTGCACGATCTCGGGACCGTGCGCCCGATACAGGTCCCTCAGGCGGCGGCCTTCCGGGCTCTCGCCCAGCACTCCTTCGAGCGCGTGGAAGGTGGCGAGCGAAAGGGTGGGAGTGACGTCAGCGGCCACCCGCATGACCCGACCGAGCAGTGAAGTTGATTGCGAACTCTGAGGCCGGACACCAAACAAATAGAAAAATAGTTCATTAAGCGGGCAGTCATACCCCACCGCCCCGGTGCTCGTGATTTTGAACGTCTGCGGCGCACTGGAAGCGCCAGCGCTGTCCCTGGCGATGACCGTCACACGGGCGACGAAGTTCAAATAGTGGGTGGTGAAGGTGAGCCGGCCGGCGGCGTCGATGCTCGGCGGCACAGAGAAAAGATTCTGCCGGTCGGTGGTGACAGTGAAGCTCACCGTCTGACCGGCTGCGACTTCTTCAGCAGGTCCCGCCTTGATATCCCTGGCCTGAGTCCGGCTGAACGAACTGCTGGCTTTGACAGAAATGTCCACGCTCAAGTCCGGGAACCTGGCCACCGCGCCAGAGTTTGCCACGTGGAGCGTGCCATCCCCGTCCAATGCCAGTGTAGTTGGGACGGCAACTCCGGCGGTGAATTTCGCCGTGGCCGTGGTCGCTCCCGGCTCAAACTTGCTGACCGAGGCGCTGCCCGGGTCTGATACGTAGAGATTGTTGGCCCCGTCAACCAAGAGGGCGAGTGGGTTTATCAATCCGTTGAGGGTCGCTGTGGGTGCGGTCGA